>NZ_JBICSQ010000003.1:0-168991 GCF_043197175.1 Amycolatopsis sp. NPDC049252 | reverse complement strand
CTCCCGGGAGCAGGACGCCGACTGGACCCTGCACGCCACCGGCTCCCTCACCGCGGAGGGGGGCCGGTGCCCGGGAAGGGGCCCCCCCCCCGGGCCCCCCGCCCGGGGCGCCCCCCCCCCCCGGGGGTGTGGGGGGGCGGCCCCACCCCCCCCACACCACCCCCCAGGGCCGGGGTCAGAAGCCGAACGCCGGGCAGCTCGCGGTGGCCGTCTTCGACGGGTCGCTCACCGACGTCGCCGTCAGCTTGACGCGGGCCGCGAGGTCACCGCCCGGGCCGCGCTTGGCGTAGGCCGGCACCGTCACGTGCTGGCCGAACTTCGCCGTCGCCAGCTCGTTCGGCAGGCGGACCTGCCAGCCCTTGGCGTCGGTCGCCACGCTCAGCCGGTAGGTGTCGGTGTCGTACGGCGCCTTCGCGCCCTTCGCCGAACCCGTGTTGAACAGGCCGAAGTCGCAGGTCGCGAGCCCGCCGCGAGCGAACGCCGGCGGCGCCGGGGTCACCGCGGCGCCCCGCGCCTGGCTGCCCGCGCCGTCGAGCGAAGCGACCGTGACGGTGTACGAGAGCACGCCCTTGCGGTCCCGGGCGAGGTCGGTGACCAGGAACTTCAGCCGGTTCGCCTGGTCGGTGTACTCGTACGGGCTCGCCGCCTCGGTGCCCGCCTTGAACAGCGCGTCGTTGAGCTGGCGGTAGTCACCGATGGTGATCTTCACCGGGGTGCCGTCCGGCTTGGTGTAGTCGGTGATGCCGATGTCGGCCGGGTTGGCGTCGATCACCCAGTCGAACGGCGCGTTGTCCTGGTTCTTCGTCTTGGTGATCATGACACCCGAGTCCGGTGCGAAGGAGTCCGCACCCATCCGGTCGACGACCTCGACGGTGTAGTTGTCGTAGCCGCCGCCGTCGCAGAACGGGTCCTTGGCGCGATCGCACTTCGGGCTCTTGTCGCCGCCGGTGAGCTTGATGTTCAGCCCGGTGAACGCGCCCGGCTGCGCTTCGGTCTCGCGGGCGGTCAAGCGGGCCGACACCGGGCCGGACGCCGCCAGCTGGTTACGGTCAAGCTGCAGCACGTCCGCCGGGTCGACTATGCCGAGCTTCAGCTTGTTGCGCAGCTGGTGCTGCGCGCCCATCGAACTGCCCTGCGTCGCCGGGATCTGCCAGCGCGTGTGCGGCCCGCCCGGTCCGTTGAACGTGCCGCGCGACAGCATGTCCCACGGCCCGCTGTAACTGCGGGACGGCGGGATCCCGAACGGGTTGTTGTAGTTGTCGCCGATGCCGAGGATGTGGCTGAACTCGTGGGCGTAGGTCGACTGCCCGGAGCTTTCGGCCTGCACCGAGCTGCCGTTCCCGGCGTTGGGCCAGATGCTGGCGGCCGACGCCCACGACGTCCACGGGACGTACCGGGTGGCGGCGTAGTTCGGCAGGTCGTGGTTCGGCGGGCCGAACGCGTCCGGGACGTTCTCCTTGGTGCCGAACTTCATCTCGCCGAACTCCTGCCAGGTCGAGCTTTCGTCCTGGCCGGCGGACAGGTAGAAGACGAAGTCGAACTGGTTCGCCGCGTCGCCGACGTCGGCGCGCCAGGCGTTCCCGGCGTCCGTGCGGATGTCCCGGTCGCAGTTCGCCGACGGCGGGCAAGCACCCGGCTGGAACTCCATGCCGTACTCGTAGGACTGGCCGGGCATCCGGTACGGCCCGAACGCCGTCAGCTGCACGCCGAAGCGGCCGCCCGAGTCCTCCATCCAGTACTCGTTGATGGTGTGCCCGTGGTTGAGGGCTTCGGGCTTGTTCAGGAAGTCCTGGTAGTACTGCGCGACGTTCGCGCGCGGGATGTTCGCGGCGGCGGGACCGGGGTTGCCGAACACGGTCGAGTTCGGCGCCTTCGTGACGACGAAGTCCTGGTCGGGGTAGTCGGCGAGGACGACGGCGCCCTTGAAAGTGCGCTGGGTGGGTTCGAGCGAGGGATCGGCCCAGTTCGTCCCGGGCACCTTCTTGTAGTCGGACCACGTCATGTGGTCCTGGTTCTCCCAGTGCGCGGCGTCGATCGGGGCGGGCCAGTCACGGGTGAGCGGCTCGGCGGCGGCGGTCCCGGCACCGAGTCCGGACAGCACGACGACGGCCGCGAGCAGGGCGAGCGCTTTCGGGGTTCTGGCGCGCATCTGCGGCTCCTTCACTGGGAACCGGCGGGGTGGCGGTTTCCCGTGATCGACCGTATTGAGCCGCGCTGTCTGCCTTCTGCCTCGAAGCGAGGATCTACCCGCTTGCCCCACGACGAAAGTCTGGCCGCTTTGTCAGGCCCGACCGGCGCTGTGGACAACTCCGGCCGCGGGCACGGCGAGCACCGGGAACTGTCGGTGGCCGCCGGTAGCGTGGAAAACGGGGCTGCTCAGCCCAGCCGTCGCGCCGTGACGAAGCGGGCGCGGCCTGCCAGGTCCAGGTGGCCCTCGACGCCCGTCAGCACCCGGCGGGCGCGGACCAGGGCCGGGACCGCCGAGCCGTGCGTGTCGTCGTGTTCGATGGCCAGGCCGCCGCCCGGGCGCAGGAGGCGCGCGCCCGCCGCGATCGCGTGGCGGATCACCGCCAGGCCGCTCTCCTCGGCGAACACCGCGCGCGGCGGGTCGTGCTCGGCGACCTCGGGCGGCACCGGCGTGCCGTCCGGGACGTACGGCGGGTTGCACAGCACCAGGTCGACCAGGCCGTCGAGCTCGGCGAACATCGTCGGGTCGGCGATGTCGCCGGAGTACAGCCGGATCGGGGTGTCGCCGGCGTCGGCGTGGACGTCCGCGTTGTGCCGCGCCCAGGCCAGCGCCTGCGGGTCGACGTCCACCGCGTAGACGACCGCGTCCGGGCGCGCGTGCGCGACGCCGAGCGCGAGCGCCCCGGAGCCGGTGCACAGGTCGACCACGACCGGGAACTCCCGGCCCTGCAGGAACTTGACGCCCCATTCGAGCAGCAGCTCGGTCTCCGGCCGCGGCACGAACACGCCGGCCCCGACCGCGACGGTGATGTCACCCAGCGCGGCCCAGCCGGTGAGGTACTGCAGCGGGATCCGCTTCGCGCGCTGCTGGACGAGTTGCCCGATGGCCTCGATGACCGGCGGGTCGACCAGCGGCACCATCGGCAGCCGTCCGCGTTCGACCCCGAGCACGTGCGCGGCGATCACCTCGGCGTCGAACCGCGGCGAGGAGACACCCGCGCGCTCGAGAATGCGGGTGGCCTCGATGATGGCCAGGCGCAGCGGCTGCCGATTCACTCGTCGTCCTTCACCTCGTCAAGCCTGGCACACCAGGCGGAACTCCCCCGTCAGGACACGCGCCGGTCCCACGCCGTCCAGCGTATCGAGCGGGCGGTCACGCGCCCTCTTCGGTCAGGTACCCGGCCAGCGTCGTGCGCCGCGCCTGGAGCACGCCGATCCGGTCGTCCATGGCCGTCAGCTCGCGGTGCAGCACCTGCGCCAGCTCCGGGCAGAGGTCCAGGTGCGCCTCCTCACCGCGCGCGCACCGCAGGGCCGACCCGATGACCTCCGTGTTCAGCCCCGCCGCGAGGAGCCGGCGGATCTGCCGCACCCGGACGACGGCGTCCTCGTCGTAGCAGCGGTAGCCGTTGCCGTCGCGTGACGCCGCCAGCAGGCCCTGCTCCTCGTAATAGCGCAGCAACCGCGTGCTGACGCCCGTCCGTTCCGCGAGCTCGCCGATCCGCACGTGACCCCCGAGGTTGACCTTCACACCGATGTGAAGACCTAACGTCGCCGGCACGACCGAACATTTCCCCGGGAGGATCTGATGGACCTGGAAGTCGTGCTGCCGAACGAGCGGCCGGACCTGCCGCCCGGCCGCCCCGCCGAGCTGGCCCGCGTCGCCGAGGACCTCGGCTACCGCACCGCGTGGCTGCCCGACCACCTGATCCCGCCCGGCGCGTTCGGCGACGTCTTCGGCGGTGTCTACGAGCCGCTGGTGACCCTCGCCCACATCGCCGCGCTGACCAGCCGGATCCGGCTCGGCACGTCGGTGCTGATCGTGCCGCTGCGGGAGCCGTACGCGCTGGCCAAGCAGGTCGCGACGCTCGACCGGCTGGCCGGGCACCGGTTCGACCTCGGCGTGGGCACCGGCTGGAACGAGCCCGAGTTCGCCGAGGTCGGGGCCGATTTCGGGGCCCGTGGCAAGCGGACCGACGCCACCCTCGACCTGCTCCGGGAGCTGTTCCGCACCGGCCGCGGTCCCGGCGGCGGGTACTTCGAGCCGCGGCCGGCGGGCCCGGTGCCGATCACCGTCGGGGGCAACTCCGTGGCCGCGCTGCGGCGCGCCGCCCGGATCGGCTCGGCCTGGCAGAGCGCGGGCCTGGCCCCCGCCGACTTCGGGGAGCGCGCCGCGACCCTGCGGGCGCTGGCCGGCGACCGGCCCGTCCGGGCCACCGCGCGGATGCAGTGGCGGGACGACGCCGGGACGACCGCCGGCGAAGCGCGTGCCTACCGGGACGCCGGTGCGGACGCCGTGGCCGTCCATTTCGGCGGCGAGGAGGGCAGCGAAAGCCGGATGCGCGCCCTCGCCGCCGCGGCGGGCTGACCGGGCCCCGGCGTGGCGGCCGGTCCGATCTCCTAGGATGCAGGGCACCGGGTCGGGGAATCGCCTGCTCCACGGCGCCGCCCGCACCTTCGCACCGAAACTCCGGGGAGCCCCGCAGTGCCCACTGAGCCGATCACCCGCCGGGTGGCGTTCATCTTCCCGATCTACAACGAGGAAGAGAACATCGACCTGCTGCACCGGACGGTCGACGAGGTGACCGCGCCCCTGGCGGACCGGTACGCCTTCAGCTTCATCTACGTCGACGACGGCAGCCGGGACCGCTCGCTGGAGAAGCTCACCGAGCTCGGCGCCCGGGACGACCGGGTCACGGTGGTCGAGCTGTCCCGCAACTTCGGGCACCAGATGGCCGTCACGGCCGGGCTCGACCTGGTCGACGCGGACGCCACCGTCATCATGGACAGCGACATGCAGGACCCGCCGCGGGTGGCGCTCGAGCTGATCGAGAAGTGGGAAGAGGGCTTCGACGTCGTCTACGCCCAGCGCCGCTCGCGCCAGGACTCGGCGTTCAAGAAGTTCACCGCCGGGGCGTTCTACTGGTTCCTGCGGAAGATGGCCGCGGTCGACATCCCGAAGAACACCGGCGACTTCCGGCTCGTCGACCGCAAGGTCGTCGACGAGCTGCGCAAGTACCGCGAGCGCGACCGCTTCCTGCGCGGGCTGGTCAGCTACGTCGGGTTCAAGCAGACCGCCGTGCTGTTCGACCGCGACAAGCGGCACGCGGGCGTGACCGGCTACCCGCTGCGCAAGATGCTGCGCTTCGCGGCCGACGGCATCCTCGGCTTCTCGGTCACGCCGCTGCGGATGATCACCCGCTTCGGCTACCTGATCTCGTTCCTGAGCTTCCTCGGGATCCTCTACGTCGGCGGGGTCAAGCTGTTCGCGCCGGAGACCGCGGTGCCCGGCTGGGCGTTCCTCGGCGTCGCGATGTTCTTCCTCGGCGGGATCCAGATCATCATGCTCGGCGTGCTCGGCAGCTACATCGGCCGCACGTACTCCCAGGTGCAGAACCGGCCGCTGTACGGTGTCGCGTCGGTGCGCACGGGCCGGGCCGAGCCGGCCACGGCCCGCGAAGGCGCCGACGCGGGAAGCGGCACCCGGTGAAGCTGATCACCCCCACCCAGCTCCGCTTCGCCGTCGTCGGCGTGGCGAACACGCTGGTCGACGCGCTCGGTTACGCACTGCTGGTGACGCTGGGCGTCCCGTTGTTCGTGGCGAACTTCATCTCGACGACCGCGGGCATGCTGCTCAGCTTCGGCCTGAACCGCAACTTCACGTTCCGCGCGAAGGACGGCGACGTCCGCCGCCAGGCGCTGCTGTTCTTCGCCGTCACCGCGTTCGGCCTCTGGGTGGTGCAGGCGCTGATCATCCTGGCCGTCACCAAGGCGTTCCCCGGGGTGCACGTGCTGATCCCGAAGTTCGCCGGGATCGCGGTCGGCCTGGTCTGGAACTACGTGCTATACCACAAGGTCGTCTTCCGGCAGCGGCCCTCGGCGGCCGAGGCGCCGGTCCCGGAGGTCTCGCATGACTAGCACCGCCGTCCCGGCCCGGGCGGCCGAAGCGGCCGAGCCGGAGACCGCGGAACCCGCCCGCGGGAACCGCTGGGGCTGGCTGCGCGGCGACTACGCCCGCGTCCTGGCCATCGTGCTGGCCTGGAACGTGGTGCTGATCGCCGTGGCGTGGCTGTTCGGGCCCTCCACCCCGGCCAGCGAGGGTATCCCGAAGACCGGGGTCGGCTCGACGCTGAGCCTGCTGTCGCACACCTACCGCTGGGACGCCGGCAACTACGGCGAGATCGCCGCGCACGCCTACACCGGCAGCTACGTGCCGACCCGGGCGTTCTACCCGGTTTTCCCGATCCTGGTCTGGCTGGTGCAGACGATCAGCTTCGGCACGCTCGGCCTGCTCGCCGCCGGGTTCCTGGTCAACGTGGTGGCCACCTGGCTGGCCGCGGTGGCGCTGCTCCAGATCGGACGGCACTTCTTCGCGGGCGAGCGGGCCCCGTGGCTGGTCGTCGCGGCGTTCCTCTCCGCACCCACCGCGTTCTTCCTGCACTCGTTCTACAGCGAAGCGGTGTTCTGCGCGCTGGGCTTCTGGGCCTACCTGTTCGCGCTGCGCCGCCAGTGGCTGTGGATGGGCCTGACCCTGATCCCGCTGACCGCCTCGCGCGTCACCGCGGCGGTGTTCGTCGGCCTGTGCTTCCTCGAGTTCTGGCGGTCCAAGGACTGGAAGCTGCGAGGCCTGCTCTCGTGGCACCTGCTGTGGTTCCCGGCCGCGTTCCTCGGGCTCGGCGCCGTGATGGCGTACATGAAGGTCCAGACGGGCAGCGCGTTCGCCAGCTTCAACGCGCTCAAGGGCGTGGCGAGCTGGTCGTACCACCACTTCGACCCGAACATCGTCAAGACGCTCTGGACCGAAGGCAAGATCACCGGCCACGCGCTGCTCGGGGACACCCGGATGGACTCGTGGACGCTGATGAGCCACGTCCTGCCCCTCATCGGCCTGGTGCTGCTCTTCGTGTCGTCGGTGTACGTCCTGGTCGCGCTGCGCTCGAAGGGCGTCCCGCTGGCGCTGTTCGGGTTCGCGTCGATCGTGATGCTGACGATGAACAGCAACGTGGTGTCGGTGCACCGCTACCTGCTGCCGTGCCTGGTGATGTACGTGGCGCTGGTGCTGTTCGGCGAGCGCCGCCCGCAGCTGCGCGGCACCGTGCACGTGGTCCTCTACGCGAACTCGCTGATCTGCGGCGCGATCTTCCTCCGCTTCGTCTCGGGCAACTGGGCGGGCTGAGCCTCGGCGCAGACACACCGAAGGCCGTGCAGCTGAGCTGCACGGCCTTCGGTCGTTTCGGGGGGGGTCAGCCGGACTGGGAGGCCAGGCGTTCTTCGCGGTCCGCCGTCGCCAGGGCGTCCAGCACGCCGTCGAGGTCACCGTCCAGGACCTGGTCCAGGTTGTACGCCTTGTAGTTCACCCGGTGGTCCGAGATGCGGTTCTCGGGGAAGTTGTACGTGCGGATGCGCTCCGAGCGGTCGACCGTGCGGACCTGGGAGCGGCGGGCGTCGGACGCCTTGGCCGCGGCCTCCTCCTCGGCGACCGCCTGGAGGCGGGCCTGCAGCACCTGCAGCGCGCGGGCGCGGTTCTGGATCTGCGACTTCTCGTTCTGGCACGAGACGACGATGCCGGTCGGCAGGTGGGTGATCCGCACCGCCGAGTCGGTCGTGTTGACGCTCTGGCCGCCCGGGCCCGACGAGCGGAAGACGTCGATGCGCAGGTCGTTCGGATCGATCTCGACCTCGACCTCTTCGGGCTCCGGGTAGATCAGCACCCCGGACGCCGACGTGTGGATCCGGCCCTGCGACTCGGTCGCCGGCACCCGCTGAACGCGGTGCACGCCGCCCTCGAACTTCAGGCGGGACCAGACGCCGTCGACGACCGCCGACTTGGTCTTGATCGAGAGGGTGACGTCCTTGAAGCCGCCCAGGTCGGAGTCGACCGAGTCGAGCACCTCGGCCTTCCAGCCGTGCCGCTCGGCGTAGCGCAGGTACATCCGCAGCAGGTCGCCGGCGAACAGCGCCGACTCCTCGCCGCCCTCGCCGGACTTGATCTCCATCACGACGTCGGAGCCGTCGTACGGGTCGCGCGGCAGCAGCAGCTCGGTGAGCTTCGACTCGAGGTCGGGGATCCGCGCGCTCAGCTCCTCGGCCTCCGCGGCGAACTCCGCGTCTTCCGAGGCCATCTCCTTCGCCGCCGCGAGGTCGTCACGGGTGGTGTCGAGCTCGTGGACGGCCCGCACCACGGGCGTCAGCTCGGCGTAGCGGCGGCCGAGCTTGCGGGCGCGCGCCTGGTCGGCGTGCACCGCCGGGTCCGCCAGCTCGGTCTCCAGCTTCGCGTGTTCGGCGAGCAGCCCCTTGAGCGAGCTCGAATCCACCTCTGCCACCTCTCAGCTCGGTTCGGCACGCCGTGCCCGTACAAAAAGAACGGCGCCCACCCGCGCGTGCGGGTGGGCGCCGTGAAAAAAGCTACTTGGCGTCGGCGTCCTTCTTCTGACGCTTGCCGTAGCGAGCCTCGAAGCGCGCCACGCGGCCACCGGTGTCCATGATCTTCTGCTTGCCCGTGTAGAACGGGTGGCAGTTGGAGCAGATCTCGACGTGGATGCTGCCGCTGGTCTTGGTGCTGCGCGTCGTGAAGGTGTTACCGCAGTCGCAGTCGACGTTCGTGACCACGTACTCGGGGTGAATACCGCTCTTCATGGTGTCCTCTCTCGTTGGCTCCGGGTCCCCAGTCTTCGAGCGGGGTGAACCGGCGCCGGACTTCAGCGGGTAATTCTGCCAGACAGGCTGACGACTACTTGAACAGACCCCGTTGACCTGGTATTCCCAGCGGCCAGAAGATCGAAAAGGGCCCTCCCGACGAGTCGGGAGGGCCCTTTCAACACGAGACTCAGTCGTCCTCGTTGCCGCCGAGGGCGGTCTTCGAGACCTGCATGAGGAACTCGGTGTTCGTCTTCGTCTTGCGCAGCCGCGAGATCAGCAGGTCGATGGCCTGCTGCGAGTCGAGCGCGTGCAGCACCCGGCTCAGCTTCACGGTCACGGCCAGCTCGTCCGGGTTGAGCAGCAGCTCGTCCTTGCGGGTACCCGACGGGTTGACGTCGACGGCCGGGAACACCCGGCGCTCGGCGATCTTGCGGTCGAGCTTGAGCTCCGCGTTGCCGGTGCCCTTGAACTCTTCGAAGATGACCGTGTCCATCGTCGACCCGGTCTCCACCATCGCCGTGGCGAAGATGGTCAGCGAGCCGCCGTTCTCGATGTTGCGCGCCGCGCCGAGGAACCGCTTCGGCGGGTAGAGCGCGGTCGAGTCGACACCACCGGACAGGATCCGGCCGGACGCCGGGGCCGCCAGGTTGTACGCGCGGCCGAGACGCGTGATCGAGTCGAGCAGCACAACGACGTCGTGGCCCATCTCGACCAGGCGCTTGGCCCGCTCGATCGACAGCTCCGCGACCGAGGTGTGGTCCGCCGGCGGCCGGTCGAAGGTGGAGGCGATGACCTCACCCTTCACCGAGCGCTGCATGTCCGTGACCTCTTCCGGACGCTCGTCGACCAGGACGACCATCAGGTGGCACTCAGGGTTGTTCGTGGAGATCGCGTTCGCGATGTCCTGCATGATCGTGGTCTTACCGGCCTTCGGCGGCGACACGATCAAGGCGCGCTGTCCCTTGCCGACCGGCATGATCAGGTCGATCACGCGGGTCGTGAGCTTGTGCGACTCGGTCTCGAGGCGCAGCCGCTCGTTCGGGTACAGCGGGGTCAGCTTGGTGAAGTCGGGACGACGCTTGGCCTCGTCCGGCTCCAGGCCGTTGATCGAGTCGACGCGCACCAGCGGGTTGAACTTCTGCCGCTGCTGCTCGCCCTCGCGCGGCTGCCGCACGACACCGGTGATGGCGTCACCGCGGCGCAGGCCGTACTTGCGGACCAGCGAAAGCGAGACGTACACGTCGTTCGGCCCGGCGAGGTAGCCCGAGGTGCGCACGAACGCGTAGTTGTCGAGCACGTCCAGGATGCCCGCGACGGGCAGCAGGACGTCGTCCTCGCGGATCTCGGTGTCCGGCGAACCGGCGTCCCGCTGGCCACCCCCGCTGCCACGACGGCGACGGTCGCGGAAGCGACGGCCGCGACGGCCGCCTTCCTCGTCGTCGTCCTGCTGCTGCTGGGCGCGGTTGTCGCGGTTGTCCTGGCCGCCGCGGCTGCCGCCGTCCTGCTGGTTGCGCTGGCGGTTGCCGTCCTGGCCCTGCCGGTTGTCGTTCCGGTTGCCCTGACCCCGGTCGCGCTGGCCGCCCTGCTGGCGGTCGCCACCCTGCTGCCGGTCGCCGCCACCCTGACGCTCGCCCTGCTGGCGGTCGCCGCCGTTCTGGCGGTCACCACCCTGCTGGCGGTCGTTCTGGCGGTCGGCGCCGTTCTGGCTCTCGGGCGCACCGGCGGCGCGGTTGGAACCGCGGCGACGCCGGCTGCGGCCGCCCTCCTCGGGCGCGCCGTCCTGGCCCTGCTGACCGTCCTGCTTGTCCTGCTGCGGGCGCTCGGCCTGCGGCTGGGTGTCCGCCGGCGCGGCCGGCGCCTCGACGGAAGCCTCCGCGGCCACGGCCTTCTTCGGCTCCGGCTTCGTCTCGACCGGAGCTGGGGCGGCGGCCTTGGGCTCGCTCTTCGGGGACGCCTTCGGCGGTTCGCCGACGCCCTCCAGTGGCAGGGTCTCGTTCGCCGCACGCTTGCGAGACTTGCCCTGACGCTCACGGATCGCGGCGATCAGGTCGCCCTTGCGCATGCCCGTCGTCTCCCCGACGCCGAGCTCCCCAGCCAGCGAACGCAGTTCGGCCACAGTCTTGCCGGTCAACCCGCCGACCGTCTTCTTGGGAGCGGGGGCCGTGCCGTTCGACTCCGCGGCGCTGCTACCCACGTCGCTCAAAAGATCGGTGTTGCTCACACATGTCCTTCCTGACCGATCCACGCCTCCAGGCGGATCAGCGGACTGCCGCTCGCTTCTGATCGCGAACCGGCGTAACTGCCCCCCGATACGGGAGATGAGCTCTTCGGCCGTGCGAAACACAGCTGGAGCGCCTCCACCACAGGGGTTTGCGTCCTCCATTCGGAGGACACGAAATTCGGCACCGCCGAAACCGGAAACCCGCCTGCGTCCCTCCGCGTTACCCCGCTTGCCAGGCGGTGCGGATCTGGCGGATCGACGAAGGATGCCATCCGGGAAAGCTCCCAGGACCGGCACCGGGTGCGGAAACGCACGGTGATCGAACGCCCCCGAGGGTAGACCGCGGCGGTGCCGGGTGCAACAACCACCCCCCGCGTGGCGGGCCCCACCGCAGGCACGTGACCCAGCCTTTACTGAGCCGCAACCTGCACACCCGCGAGATCCGCGGGCAGCTCGTAGACGTCGAAGCCTTCAACACCCACCTCTGGCGGCAATATTCCCGTCGTGGTCAGTGCGAGCACCGTCGGGCCCGCGCCGGAGACCGCCGCGGCCACGCCCCGTGCACGCAGCGTGTCCACCAGCCCGGTGCTCGCCGGGTAGGCGGGCGCGCGGTAGTGCTGGTGCAGGCGGTCTTCCGTGGCCGCCAGGAGCAGCTCCGGTTTCGCCGTGAGCGCGTGCACGGCCAGCGCGGCGCGGCCGGCGTTGTGCGCGGCGTCGGCGTGCGGCACGGTCGAGGGCAGCAGGCCGCGGGTGGTCGCGGTGGCCGAGCGGACCGCCGGGACCGCGACGACCGGCCGGATGGCGGCGTGCGGGGTGAGCCGCTCGGCGTGGAACTCCCCGCCCGCGCACCAGGCCAGCACGAGCCCGCCGAACAGGCTCGCCGCCGCGTTGTCGGCGTGGCCCTCGAAGCCCGCGGCCAGCTGCAGCGCGTCGAACTCGTCGATTTCCCGGCCGGCCAGTGCGTACCCGGCGGCGACCCCGGAGACCACCGCGGCCGCCGAGGACCCCAGCCCGCGCGCGTGCGGGATCGCGTTGAAGCAGCGCAGGTGCAGGCCGGGCGGCTCGACGCCGAGGTGCGCGCAGGTCCGCCGGATGGCCCGCACCACGAGGTGGGTCTCGTCGGTGGGCACGTCGGCGACGCCGCCCGCGCCCGCGTCGATCACCTCGACCTTGAGGCCGGCGTCGGTGACCTGCACCTCGACGACGTCGTAGAGCGCCAGCGCCAGGCCGAACGCGTCGAAGCCCGGGCCCAGGTTCGCAGTGGACGCCGGGACCGTCACGCGGAACCCGCTCACCGCAGGTCCAGCGCCGCCGCGACCGCCGAGGGGTCCACCGCCAGCGGTTCGACCTCGACGTTGCCCGCCAGGGCGGTCTGCGGGTCCTTCAGGCCGTGGCCGGTGACGGTGCAGACGACCGTGGCGCCCTCCGGCAGCCGGCCGTCGGCGGCCGTCGCGAGCAGGCCGGCCACGCTGGTGGCCGACGCCGGCTCGACGAACACGCCTTCACGCCCGGCCAGCAGCCGGTAGGCCTCGAGGATCTTCTCGTCGGTGACGGCTTCGAAGAGCCCGTTCGACTCCTCCTTCGCCTTGACCGCGGCGGTCCACGACGCCGGGCTGCCGATCCGGATCGCGGTCGCGATCGTGTCCGGCTCGGCCACCGGCTCGCCGAGCACGAGCGGGGCCGCGCCGGCCGCCTGGAAGCCGAACATCCGCGGGGTGTTCTTCACCACACCGTCGGCCGCGTACTCCGCGTACCCCGCCCAGTAGGCGGTGATGTTGCCGGCGTTGCCGACCGGCAGGCAGTGGATGTCCGGGGCCGCGCCGAGCACGTCGCAGATCTCGAAGGCGGCGGTCTTCTGCCCGGCGATGCGCACCGGGTTGACCGAGTTGACCAGGGTGACGGGGTAGTCGGCCGCGGTCTTGCGGGCCAGCTCGAGGCAGTCGTCGAAGTTGCCGTCGACCTGCAGGATCCGCGCGCCGTGCAGCACCGCCTGGGCGAGCTTGCCCATGGCGATCTTGCCCTGCGGCACCAGCACGGCGCAGGTGAGCCCGGCGCGCACGGCGTAGGCCGCGGCCGAGGCTGAGGTGTTGCCGGTCGACGCGCAGATCACCGCCTTGAGGCCGCTGGCGAGCGCGTGCGTGATGGCCACGGTCATGCCGCGGTCCTTGAACGAGCCGGTCGGGTTCGCGCCCTCCACCTTGAGGTAGACGTCGCAGCCGGTCAGCTCGGACAGGTACCGGGCGGGCAGCAGCGGGGTGTTGCCCTCTCCGAGGGTGACCACCCGCGCACCGTCCGGCACCGGGACGCGGTCCCGGTAGGCCTCGATGATTCCCGGCCACGGCTGGCTGATCATGCGTCCTCGCCTTCCACGCGCATCACGCTCACGACTTCGTGGACGACGTCGAGCTTCGCGATCTCGTCCACAGTGGACTGCAGGGCCGCGTCCGGGGCCTGGTGCGTCACGACGACCAGGCTCGCGCGGTCGGCGACGTGGAGCTGGCGCACCGCCGCGATGCTCACGCCGTGCGCGGCGAACGCCTGCGCCACCTGGGCGAGCACCCCGGCGCGGTCGGCCACGGAAAGGCTTACGTGGTACCGGGTCGGGGTCTGGCCCATCGGCCGCACCGGCAGGGCCGCGTGCGCCGACTCGCGCGGGCCGCGCCCGCCCGCCACCCGGTTGCGGGCCACCGCGACCAGGTCGCCGAGCACCGCGCTCGCCGTCGGCGCGCCGCCCGCGCCCTGGCCGTAGAACATCAGCTCGCCGGCCGCGTCGGCCTCGACGTAGACGGCGTTGAACGCGCCGCCGACACCGGCCAGCTGGTGGCTGCGCGGGATCATCACCGGGTGCACGCGGGCGGACACCGACTCGACGCCGTCGTCGTCGGCCACCCGCTCGCAGATCGCCAGGAGTTTGACCGTGCGGCCGAGCAGGCGGGCCGCGCCGAGGTCGGCCGCGGTGACGTCGGCGATGCCCTCGCGGTGCACGTCCGCGGCCGTCACCCGGGTGTGGAAGGCGAGCGACGCGAGGATCGCGGCCTTGGACGCGGCGTCGTAGCCGTCGACGTCGGCGGTGGGGTCGGCCTCGGCGTACCCGAGCCGGCTGGCCTCGTCGAGCGTCTCGGCGTAACCGGCGCCCGTGGAGTCCATCGCGGACAGGATGTAGTTCGTGGTGCCGTTGACGATGCCCATCACGCGGGTGATCCGGTCACCGGCCAGCGACTCGCGCAGCGGGCGCAGCAGCGGGATGGCCCCGGCGACCGCGGCCTCGAAGTAGAGGTCGGCCCCGGCGGCGTCGGCCGCCTCGAACAGGTCGGCGGAGTGCTCGGCGAGCAGCGCCTTGTTCGCGGTGACCACGGACTTGCCGGCCTTCAGCGCGGCGAGCAGCCAGCTGCGCACCGGCTCGATCCCGCCGACGAGCTCGACCACGACGTCGACGTCGTCGCTGGTCACGAGCTTCTCGGCGTCGGCGGTCAGCAGCTCCGGCGGCAGTTCGGGGTGCTTGTCCGGGCGGCGGACCGCGATGCCGGCCAGCTCGACCGGCACGCCGGCCCGGGCGGCCAGCTCGCCGGCCTGCTCGGTGAGCAACCTGGCGACCTCGCCGCCCACGGTCCCGCAGCCGAGCAGAGCGACCCTGATCGGACGGGGTTCAGCAGGAGCAGACACGGTTTCTCAGACCTCCAGGCGCAGCATGTCGTCGGTCGTCTCGCGCCGCAGCAGCAGCCGGGCGCCGCCGTTGCGCACGGCGACCACGGCCGGGCGCGGCTGCCGGTTGTACGTGCTCGCCATCGAGTAGCAGTAGGCCCCGGTCGCCGCGACCGCCAGCAGGTCGCCGGGAGCCAGCGTGTCGGGCAGCCAGCAGTCTCGTACGACGATGTCGCCGGACTCACAGTGTTTTCCCACGACCCGGGACAGCACGGCGTGCACCGGCTGCTCGTTGTCGCTCGCGGAGCGGGACACCAGCCGGACGTCGTACACCGCGTCGTAGAGCGCGGTCCGGATGTTGTCGCTCATCCCGCCGTCGACGCTCACGTACCGGCGCACCGCGTTGTCGCCCAGCGCGACGTCCTTGATGGTGCCGACCTCGTAGAGCGTGATCGTGCCGGGACCGGCGATCGCGCGGCCCGGCTCGCCGGCGATGCGCGGCACCGGGAGCCCGGCGTAGGCGCACTCCTTGCGGACGATCTCGCGGATCTGCGTGATCATCTGCGCCGGCGGCGGCGGGTTGTCCTTGTCGGTGTAGGCGATGCCGAAGCCGCCGCCGAGGTCGACCAGGCTCAGCTGGTCGAGCAGCTCGGGGCCGTGCTCCTTGGCCAGGTCGGCGAGCAGGCCGACGACGCGGCGGGCGGCGACCTCGAAGCCGTCGGCGTCGAAGATCTGCGAGCCGATGTGGCTGTGCAGGCCGGCCAGCTTCAGCGACGGCGCGTTGAGCACCCGCCGCACCGCCTCGGCGGCATCGCCCGCGGCCAGGGAGAAGCCGAACTTCTGGTCCTCGTGGGCGGTCGCGATGAACTCGTGGGTGTGCGCCTCGACGCCGACGGTCACCCGGATCAGCACCGCCTGCACGACGTCGTGGCGCGCGGCGATGTCGGCCAGCCGGGCGATCTCGTAGTACGAGTCGAGCACGACCGTGCCGACGCCCGCGACGACCGCGGCCTCGAGCTCGGCCGGCGACTTGTTGTTGCCGTGGAAGGTGATCCGCTCGGCCGGGAAGTTCGCGCGCTGCGCCACGGCGAGCTCGCCGCCGCTGCAGACGTCCAGGCTCAGCCCCTGCTCGGCCACCCAGCGGGCGATCTCGATGGAGAGGAACGCCTTGGACGCGTAGTGCACGAGCGCCGGGTCGTCGAACGCCTCGGCGTAGTCCGCGCAGCGGGACTTGAAGTCGGCCTCGTCGACCACGAACAGCGGCGTGCCGTGCTGCTCGGCCAGCTCGCGCACGTCGACCCCGGCGATCCGCACGACGCCGCCGGCGCCGCGGAAGGTGTTGCGGGGCCAGACCTTCGGGTAGAGCCGGTCGAGCTCGTCGCCGCTCGCGGGCGGGAACCCGGAGGAGTCGGCGTGGGGGTAGACGTCGGCGTGCCGTGGGCCCGCGGGGTGCGCCATCGATTACATCCGTTCCGGTGCGGTGACGCCGAGCAGCGCGAGGCCGTTGGCGAGCACCTGACGTGCGGCCTGGTAGAGCGCGAGCCGCGCGAACGTCAGAGGGGTGGCCTCCTCGTCGCCCATCGGCAGCACGCGGCTCGAGTTGTAGGACTTGTGGAAGGCGCCCGCGAGTTCTTCGAGGTAGCGCGCGATCCGGTGCGGCTCCCGCATGTCGGCGGCCCGGCGCACGGTTTCCGGGAACTCGCCGACGGTGCGGATCAGGTCGCCTTCGGCGTCCGACGTCAGGAGTCCGAAGTCGACGTCCACATCGGACTTCAGGCCGAGGTCGGCGGCCGCGCGCTCGATCGAGCGGATCCGGGAGTGGGCGTACTGGACGTAGTAGACCGGGTTGTCGTTGGAGTGCTTGCGCAGCAGGTCCAGGTCGACGTCCAAAGTGGAGTCCACGGAGTAGCGGATCAGCTCGTAGCGGGCCGGGTCGACGCCGACGGCCTCGACCAGGTCCTCCATCGTGATCACGGTGCCGGCCCGCTTGGACATCCGCACCGGCTTGCCCTCGCTGACCAGGTTGACCATCTGGCCGATCAGCACCTCGACCGTGGCCGGGTCGTCGCCGAACGCGGCGGCCGCGGCCTTGAGCCGGGCGATGTAACCGTGGTGGTCCGCGCCGAGCATGTAGATGCACAGGTCGAAGCCGCGGTTGCGCTTGTCCTTGAAGTAGGCCAGGTCACCGGCGATGTAGGCCGGGTTGCCGTCCTGCTTGATGACGACGCGGTCCTTGTCGTCGCCGTACTCCGACGACTTCAGCCACCAGGCGCCGTCTTCGAAGTAGAGGTTCCCGGAGTCCTTCAGCTGCTGGACGGCGGCGTCGACCGCGCCCGACTCGTGCAGCGAGTTCTCGTGGAAGTAGACGTCGAAGTCGGTGCCGAAGTCGTGCAGGCTCTGCTTGATCTCGGTGAACATCAGGGTGATGCCGATCCGGCGGAACGTCTCGTGGCGCTCGTCCTCGGGCAGCGACAGCGCGCTCGGCTCGGCCTTGATGACCTCGGCGGCGATGTCGTTGATGTAACCACCCGCGTAGCCATCCTCCGGGGCCGGCTCGCCCTTCGCGGCGGCGATCAGGGACCGGACGAACCGGTCGATCTGGGCACCGGCGTCGTTGAAGTAGTACTCGCGGGTGACCGCGGCCCCCTGCGCGCCGAGCACGCGGCCCAGCGCGTCGCCGACCGCGGCCCAGCGCGTGCCGCCCAGGTGGATCGGGCCGGTGGGGTTGGCCGAGACGAACTCCAGGTTGATCTTGGTGCCGGCCAGCGCGTCACCGCGGCCGAAGGCGTCACCGGCGTCGAGGACCTGGCGCACGATGTCACCCTGCGCCGCGGCGGCCAGGCGGAAGTTGAGGAAGCCCGGGCCCGCCACCTCGGCGGAGGCGACACCGTCGGTGGCCGCGACCGCTTCGGCCAGCGCCTCGGCGAACTCGCGCGGCTTCAGCCCCGCCTTCTTGGCCACCTGCAGGGCCAGGTTGGTCGCGTAGTCGCCGTGGTCGGGGTTGCGCGGGCGTTCGATGGTCACCTGCTCCGGCAGCACGGCGTCGTCGATGCCGCGTGCGGTCAGTACCTGCACGGCGGAGCTGCGGACCAGGTCGGCGAGAGCTGCGGGAGTCACTCCGCGAATTCTAGGTGCGCTCTGGTCGGAAGCTTTCGGCGGTCTCGGCCACGTCACGGGCGCGATCCACGAACGGCTTTCCGGGGGGTCCGGGTGGCGGAGCCCCCGGCCCTCGGCGGCTACTCCGTGAGGTGTTAACGGTGATCAGACGCGTGGTCTCTACACTGGCCCGGGCGGGAATCCGTCCGCAGTCACCAGAGGGAGAACGCGGGAGCCATGGCGAACCGGACAACTCGGAAAAAGGGGTCGGCCGTGAAGGCGGCCCGCGGGTCCGTCGTGAGCAAGAAGGGCACGCCGTGGGGCACGATCATCGCGGTCGTGGCCATCGTCGCCCTGGCTGCCTCCGTGATCACCTACTACATGATCGCGTCGGCGCCCAAGCGTGACCAGGCCGGCCGCGAAGAGGCCGCCGCCTCGTTCGCGCCGACCGCGTCCGACCCGGACCCGTCGAAGCGCATCCCCGGCGTGATCACCGCGACCTACACCGGCAGCGTGCACGTGCTGCCGACCGAGCGCGTCGCCTACGACAAGACCCCGCCGTTCGGCGGCCCGCACGACCAGACGTGGGCCACCTGCACCGGCATCGTCTACCCGAACGCCGTCCGCACCGAGAACATGGTGCACGCGCTCGAGCACGGCGCCGTGTGGATCGCCTACAACCCGCAGCAGATCTCGGGTGACGCGCTGAACCTGCTGAGCGTGCGCGCCAAGGACAAGCCGTTCACGATGCTGTCGCCCTACCCCGGTCTCGACAAGCCGATCTCCCTGCAGTCCTGGGGCCACCAGCTGAAGCTGGACAGCGCCGGCGACCAGCGGATCGACGAGTTCATCGCGGCCCTGCGGTCCAACCCGAACGGCGTCTACCCCGAGGTCGGCGCGTCCTGCGACGCGGTGCCGGGCTCGTTCGACCCGGACAACCCGCCGCCGTTCGACCCGTCGAAGCCGGGCCCGGACGCGAAGCCGATGGACTACAAGGGCAGCACCGCCGCACAGGGTGAGCAGGGCGCCCCCGGCGGCATGCCGTCCGCGCCCGCTTCCGCCCCGGCCTCGGGCGCGCCGTCGCAGTGAGTTCCGAAGCCGACCTCGACCCCGACTCGGACTCGGATGAGGTCATCGAGCAGCCGACGTGGTCGCGCTGGGTGATCATCGGCGGGACGCTGCTGGCGGTCCTGCTGATCGGCGGCGTCGCGGGGATGTTCGTCACCCGCGCCGTCGACGACCCGGCGGCCACGGCGACCCCGGCCCGCGACTCGGTCGAGGTCGGCTTCGCGCAGGACATGTCGACGCACCACCTGCAGGCGGTCACTATGTCGGGCATCGCCCGGGACCGCACGACCGACCCGGAGATCAAGCAGCTCGCGTTCGACATCGAGCGCACGCAGCTCGAGCAGGTCGGCCGCATGAAGGGCTGGCTCATGCTGTGGGACCAGCCCGAGCAGTCGATCGGCGCGCCGATGAAGTGGATGACGGAACCGATGTCGGGCCACGACGGCATGTCGATGGCCCCGCAGTCGGTCTCCCCCTCCGGCGGCGCGCTGATGCCGGGCATGGCGACGGACACCGAGCTGACGAAGCTGCGGTCGCTGTCGGGCCGCGCGTTCGACGTCTACTTCCTGCAGCTGATGCTCCGCCACCACCAGGGCGGCACGTCGATGGCGCAGTACGCGTCGCAGCACTCGAACCTGCCGGCCCTCAAGGCGTTGGTGAACAGCATCCTCACGTCCCAGGGCGCGGAGATGGACCAGATGAAGCTGATGCTCACCGGCCGGGGCGCCCAGCCGCTGCCCTGATTACCAGGACAGTTCCTGGCAGCGGCGCGCGCAGTGGGGCGCCTCCACCTGCAGGGTCGCGTGCTCGATCGCGTACCGCGTCGAGAGCAGGTTCTGGGCCTCGGTCAGCACGTCCGACTGCTGCGCCGGCGGGGCCAGCGTCAAGTGCGCCGAGGCCACCTCCATGCCCGACGTCAGCGTCCAGACGTGCAGGTCGTGCACGTCCGCGACGCCCGGGAGCGCCGACAGCTCCGCGCTGATCGCGCCGACGTCGACGCCCTGGGGGGCGTGCTGGAAGAGGATGCGCAGGGCCCGCCGGGCCAGGGTCCACGTGCGGGGCAGTACGAACAGGCCGATCGCCACACCGATGATCGGGTCGGCGTAGCGCCAGCCCGTGAGCAGGGTCAGCGCACCGCTGAGGAGGACGCCGACCGAGCCGATCAGGTCGGCCAGCACCTCGAGGTACGCGCCGCGGACGTTGAGGCTCTCCTTCGCGCCCGAGCGCAGCACCGCGAACGAGACGAGGTTCGCCACCAGGCCGGCCGTCGCGGCCAGGAGGACCGGCAGGCCGGGCACCGCGGGTGGGTCGCTGATCCGGCCGACGGCCTCGATCAGGACGTAGGCCGCGACGCCGAACAGCAGGATCGCGTTGCCGAGCGCGGCCAGCACCTCGGCGCGGTAGAGGCCGAACGTGCGGCTGACCGTGGGCCCGGAGCGGCGGGCCAGGATGATCGCGGCCAGGGCCATGCCGACCCCGAGGACGTCGGTGAACATGTGCGCCGCGTCCGAGATCAGGGCCAGCGAGCCGGTCGTGAAGCCCACGACGAACTCCAGCACCATGAACCCGGCGCCGACGCACAGGGCGATCGTCAGGCTGCGGGTGTACCTGCCCGACGCGCTCGCCGGCGTGACCGGCTGGCCGTGCCCGTGTCCGTGCCCCATTTCGCCTCCGCTCCGGGTTCGCCGTCGAGAGCAAACATATAGTCGGATGCGCATATGTGCAATACAGGGCACCCTAAGTTCACCCTCGGAAAGCTACTCCGCCCACCCGCACGGACCAATCCACCAGGAGGGGTTTCCCGCCAGTCGGACCGGTCACACTGCGACGCCGGCTAGCGCACCAGCCGGAAGAAACCGCGGACCTGCTCGACGAAGAGTCCGGGCTGCTCGAGCGCGGCGAAGTGGCCGCCGACGGGCGGGGTCTCGAACCAGCGCAGGTCGGCGTAGCGCTGCTCCGCCTGCCGCCGCGACGGCCGCACGATCTCCTGGGGGAACACGGAAATCCCGGCGGGCACGGTGATCCGGGACAGGTCGCGGTCGTTGTTCTCCCAGTACATCCGCGCCGACGACGCGGCCGTCGCGGTGAACCAGTAGACGGAGATCGCGTCGAGGAGCTTCTCGCGGGCGACGGCGTCCTCCGGGTGTCCCTTGTGGTCGGTCCAGGCCCAGAACTTCTCGGCGATCCAGGCGGCCTGGCCGGCCGGCGAGTCGGTCAGGCCGTACCCGAGCGTCTGCGGCCGAGTGCCCTGCTGCGCGGAGTAGCCGCTGCCGGTCCGCCGGAACTCCTCCAGGTCGGCGTAGGCCCGGCGCTCTTCCGGCGTCGGGTCGTCCTGCCCCATCCGCACGGGCACGAAGTTGACGTGCACCCCGGCGACCCGCTCGGGCGCGACGCCGGCGAGGGCGTTCGTGACGGCGGCACCCCAGTCACCACCCTGGGCGCCGTAGCGGTCGTAGCCGAGCGAGGTCATCAGCTCGTCCCACAACGCGGCGACGCGCGGGATCTTCAGGGCGGGTTTGTCGCTCCACCCGAACCCGGGCAGCGACGGCGCGACGACGTGGAAGGCGTCGGCCGGGTCCCCGCCGTGCTTGCGGGGGTCGGTCAGCGGCCCGAGGACGTCGAGGAACTCGAGCACCGACCCGGGCCAGCCGTGCGTCAACACGAGCGGCAGCGCGTCCGGTTCGGGCGAGCGGACGTGCAGGAAGTGCACGCCGACACCGTCCACGGTGGCCCGGAACTGCGGGAAGGCGTTGACCCGCGCGGCGAACCCGAAGTCGTACTCCTCACCCCAGAACCGGCAGAGGTCCTGCACGTAGGCCAGCGGCGCGCCCTGCGACCAGTCGTCGACGGTCTCGGCCTCCGGCCAGCGGGTCAGCCGCAGCCGCTCACGAAGATCCGCGACGTCGGCCTCATCGAGCGGGACCCGGAACGGCTCAACCACGACAGCTCCTTCAGGTGGGCCCTCCACGCTAACGACTGCCGGGCGAATCGATCAACTTTCCGACACTGACCAGCGGATACGGTTTGCCCCGCCCTGCCCGCGCAGGCTGCAGGGGATGCGCTAAGCTTTCGGAGTCGCCCAGCGATGGGCCCTCGTAGCTCAGGGGATAGAGCACTGCCCTCCGGAGGCAGGTGTCGCAGGTTCGAATCCTGCCGAGGGCACCCAGTTCGATTGCGAAAAACCGGCCCCTACCAGCGAACACGCGGTAGGGGCCGATTCATGTCCGCACCCGCCGGTGAGCGGAAAAGTTTCTTCCCGCCGGATGTCGAGAACCCGGCGACGGCTCCGTCCCAGGGGTGTCAGCGGTTACGACGCTCCGGGAGGAACCACCATGGACCAGAACACCATCACCGAAATCCTGAACCGGCCCATCAGCCGGGAGCTGCTGGAGCGTGACCTGACCCGGCTGGCCTACGTCGCCAAGGACGGGACGCCGCGGTCCGTTCCGATCGCCTTCACCTGGAACGGCTCGGAAATCGTCCTGTGCACGTCGACGAACGCGCCGAAGCTGCACGCCCTGCGCGCGAACCCGGCGGTCGCGCTCACCATCGACACCGAGGTGCACCCGCCCAAGATCCTGCTCGTCCGCGGGACCGCCGAACTGGACGTCGTCGACGGCATTCCCGACGAGTACCTGCAGATGAACGGCAGTTACGAGATGACGCCGGAGCAGCGGGTCGAGTGGGAGGCCGAGGTGCGGTCGCTCTACGACGGCATGGTGCGGATCGTCGTGACGCCGACCTGGGTGAAGCTGATCGACTTCGAGACGACGCTGCCCAGCGCCGTCGAGGAACTCGCCGCCCGGCGGGCCGCGCGTCAGAGCGCCTGAGTCCCCCCGATCCGTCAAAATAGCCCCGAGAAGGAGAACGACGATGGCCAAGTACCTGTTGCTCAAGCACTACCGCGGCGCGCCGGCCTCGGTGAACGACGTCCCGATGGACCAGTGGACGACCGACGAGGTCACCGCCCACGTCAAGTACATGCAGGACTTCGCCGAACGGCTGGAGGCCACCGGCGAGTTCGTCGAGCACCGGCCGCTGTCCCCCGACGGCACGTTCGTCCGGTCCGACGGGGAGGGGCGGCCGCCGGTGACCGACGGCCCGTTCGCGGAGACCAAGGACCTCATCGCCGGCTGGACGATCATCGACGTCGACAGCTACGAGCGCGCGATCGAGCTGGCCGGCGAGCTGTCCGCGGCTCCGGGAGCGGGCGGGAAGCCGGTCCAGGAGTGGCTCGAGGTGCGCCCGGTCATGACCGTTCCCCCGACCATCACCGAGTGACACGCGGTGGACGAAACCCTGCTGCGGACCCTCACCCCCGAGGTGATCGGCGCCCTCGTGCGCCGGGGCGCCGACTTCGCGTCGGCCGAGGACGCCGTGCAGGACGCCCTGGTCGAGGCCGTGCGCGTGTGGCCGGACGATCCGCCGCGGGACCCCAAGGGCTGGCTGGTCACCACGGCCTGGCGCAAGTTCCTCGACGCCGCCCGCGCCGACACCTCCCGGCTGCGGCGCGAGGTGCGCGTCGAGAGCGAGCCCGCGCCCGGCCCGGGCGAGCCGGTGGACGACACGCTGCAGCTGTACTTCCTGTGCGCGCACCCCTCCCTGACGCCGGCCTCGGCCGTCGCGCTCACCCTGCGCGCGGTCGGCGGCCTGACCACGCGGCAGATCGCGCAGGCCTACCTCGTCCCGGAAGCGACCATGGCCCAGCGGATCAGCCGGGCCAAGAAGACCGTGTCGGGGGTCCGGTTCGCCGAGCCCGGTGACTTCGCCACGGTGCTGCGCGTGCTCTACCTGGTCTTCAACGAGGGTTACTCCGGTGACGTCGACCTCGCCGCCGAGGCGATCCGGCTCACCCGCCAGCTGGCGGTCCGGACCCACGACGCCGAGGTCGCGGGTCTGCTCGCGCTCATGCTGCTGCACCACGCGCGGCGCCCCGCGCGGACCGGCCCCGGCGGGAGCCTCGTGCCGCTGGCCGAGCAGGACCGCGGCTTGTGGGACACCCGGCTGATCACCGAAGGCGTCGACATCCTTCAGACGGCGCTGGCCGGTGACCGCCTCGGCGAGTTCCAGGCCCAGGCGGCCATCGCCGCGCTGCACGCCGACGCCCAGACCGCCGACGAGACCGACTGGGTGCAGATCGTCGAGTGGTACGACGAACTCGTGCGCCTCACGGGCAACCCGGTGGCCCGCCTCAACCGGGCCGTCGCGGTCGGCGAGGCCGACGGACCGCGGGCCGGGCTGGCCGCACTGGCCGAGCTCGACCCCGCGCTGCCCCGCTACAAGGCCGTCGCGGCGTACCTGCACGAGCGCGACGGCGACCCGGCGCTCGCGGCCCGGCTCTACGCCGAAGCGGCCCGCGCGGCGGCCAGCGTCCCGGAACGCGACCACCTCACCCGGCAGGCCGCACGGCTCAACGCTCTGCTGCGCGGCTGAGCGGATCCGCCTCAGGATCGGAAACCCCGGCGGTCGATCATCCACATCGGACGGTCACGAGTGGATCCGGCGTTCAGTCCTCCGGGCCGTCGTCGAGCCCGAGAAGCCGGGCCAGGACGCCGACCTGCTCGGCGTAGTGCTCGATGAACTCGGGCGAGCGGGGGTCGGCTCCACACAGGCCCTCGATGACGTGCGGGAGCGTGGTGGTCGCCATCGCCGCGGCCATCAGCGTGATCGTCAGGCAGGCCGGGTCCACCTCGGGGGCCAGCTTGCCCGCGGCTTGGAGGCCGCGGAGCCGGTCAACGGTGTGCTGCAGGCGCTCCGCCCGGGGCGCGTGGTCGAGGTCGCTCTCCGGCCCGGAGTACTCGAGGCCGCCCCAGGCCATCAGCCGGACCCCTTCGGGATCCTTCAGCGCTTCGAGCGCGTACAGCCTGATCTCGTCGGCCAGCGTTCCCTTCTCGGGCAGGAGTTCCTTTTCCCGCTCCCGCCAGCGTTCCGAGATCGCCTGGTACAGGCCCTTCTTGCCGTCGAAGTAGTACGAGATCAGCTGCTGGTTGACTCCGGCCCTGGCCGCGATCGCGCTCGTGCGGGCGCCCGCGTAGCCGTATTCGGCGAACTCCGCGACGGCCGCGTCCACGATGAGCCGCCGGGTGCGTTCCGGATCCCGTTGGCGTTCCTGTGGTTTGGGCGAGCGGCGCGGCTTGGGCTGAGGCACGGCGCAATGATACCCGCGCCTGACGGTGTCACCAGCTTCCTGAACGAGATCAAGTACCCGGTGAATTGACTTGACCACGCAGGTGGTTGTTCGCGACGCCGCTTCCCGGAACGAGGGCGAGAACTTCCCGCAGCACCCGGCTCAGCTCCCGCTCCGGCCGCGCGGCGGTTTCGACGGCGCGCCAGGCGACGAACCCGTCCGGCCGCACGAGGGACGCGCCGGTGGCGCTGATCCCGTAGGCCTCCGGGAACCGCTTCTCCGGGTCCTGGACGTCGTCGCCCATGCGCCAGGCGTGGAGGTCGATGCCGAGCTCCGGCGCCACGGTCGCCGCCGCGGCGACCCAGGACGCACCCTCGGCGCCGGCCAGCACCGTGAAGGAACCGGCGCCGAGGTCCAAAGTAGACACTCGACGCCCGTCCCGCTCCAGCCACACGTGCGGTGCCCGCAGCCCGGGCCGGCCGGTGGGGGTCCGCGGGTCCTCCACCGGCGAGTCCGGCGTCCCCGGTTCGGTGCACACGGCCGCGGACCGGTACCGGTAGCCGTGGGCCATGGTCACCTCGTCGATCCGCGTCGCGTCTTCGCCTTCGCCGGCGTGGCGGGCGTCGAGGATCCGCAGCGCGGTGTCCATCGTGGCCCGCGCGACCGGGCGGCGCTCGGCCTCGTAGGTGTCCAGCAGGCCCGGCCCGGCCTGCCCGTGGAGCACGGCGGCGAGCTTCCAGGCCAGGTTGTGCGCGTCCGCGATGCCGGTGCTCGCGCCGAACGACCCGGTCGGCGGCACCACGTGCGCGCAATCGCCCGCGAAGAACACCCGGCCGGCGCGGTAGCTCCGGGCGACCATCGCGCCGATCCGGACGTCCACCGGCAGCCGGCTCCACCCGGGCACCGGCGGCACCAGGGTGAGCTCGAGGTCCGGGATGCCGGCCGCGGCGCGGGCCAGCTCGGCGCAGCGCTCCTCGGTGAAGTCGTCGAGGCTTTCGCCGGCCTGGAACGGCACCCCCAGCATCCACCGCCCGGGCCGGCCCAGCGGGCAGAGCACCGTGCCGGTCCTCGGCCGGTCGAAGTAGGCGAGCAGGAAGCGGCGGTCCCGCAGCACGCCGTCGAGGTCGGCGTCGAAGAGGAAGTGCGCGGCGTGGCCCAGGACGCCGGGGCCGTCCGCTTCGACGCCGAGCCGGTGCCGGACGCCCGCGCGATTGCCGTCCGCGGCGATCAGGTAGCCGGCGCGGATCCGGGATTCGGTCCCGGTGCCGAGGTCCCGGACCGTGGCCGTGACGCCCTCGCCGGCGTTCTCGAACGACACCAGCTCGGTGGCGAAGCGCACTTCGGCGCCGGCGTCCTCGGCGTGGGCGCGCACCACGCGCTCCAGCTCGTCCTGGTCGATCATCGCCCAGCCGGCCGGGCTGATCCCGCCGGGCCGGACCCGGGCGAGCATGTCGACGCGGAAGCGCTCGGCACCGGCCAGGGTGTCCGCACCGATCATCTCCGGCAGGCCGGCCAGGATCGACTGGCGCTCGAGGATCTCCTCCTCGAGCCCGAAGGTCCGGAAGATCTCGAGCGACCGGGCGTTGAACGCCCGCGCCTGCGGCATGATCGCCGTCGACGGGTGCCGCTCGACGAGCGTCACCCCGACTCCTTGCCGCGCCAGGAAAAAGGCCGCTGACAAGCCCGTGATGCCGCCGCCTGCGACGAGCACCGAGGTCTCGTGGTCGTGCGGTCCGGTCATGGTGGAACCACCTTCGTCTGCTGGAGCGGGACACCCTCCATAATCAATAGTTCACATCACTATGTCAATCATCTACTTGATTGACTGGCCGGGTTCCTGTCGAAAAGCTGTGAAACGGACACACCCGGCACTCTCCGGCACGCCTGGCCGTTCTCCAGGTAGCCAGAGGAGGACCGATGGGTGCGCTGGGAACGTTGCTGGGGTTCGCGCTGACGCTGTACATGCTCGTGCTGATCGCGCGGATGGTGCTGGACTGGGTCGGCATGCTGGCCGACAGTCCGCCGTGGACGCGGCGGGCCCGCGGGCTGGCCTACGCGGCGACCGAGCCGGTCATCGGGCCGGTGCGGCGCGTGGTGCGGCCGGTGCGGCTCGGCGGGATCTCCCTCGATCTCGCCTTCACGCTGGTGTTCGTCGCCGTGCTGGTGCTGCGGTCAATCGCCTTCGGCCTGTAGCGAGCCGCGGAACCCGGCGGACAACCGGTCGACCCCGCGCTCCAGCTCGGCGCGCACCGCGCCCAGGTCGATGCCGTCCGGGTCGATCAGGGCCTGCATGGAGATGCCCCGCAGCTGCGCGAGCAGCGCGGACGCGTAGCCGTCGGCGTCGCGGACGCCGGTGATGGAGCCGTCCGCGACCCCGCTGGCGACGGTCTGGGCGATGGCGAAGCGGAACCGGCGGTCCGCCTCGGTCAGGGCGCCGCGCATGGCCGAGCTCTCCGCGGACGCGTCGCCCCAGAGCGCCAGGAAGGCGTGGTTGAGCGTCGGCATCGTCCGGATCAGCTCGAAGATGATGTCCAGCAGCGCCCGCAGCATGTCCATCGGCGTCGCGGTGGCGGACCCGGTCCGGGCCGCCACCGCTTCGCTGTAGGCGTCGGTGAACTCCTCGACGGCGTGCTCCACGAGCCGCTGCCCGAGGCCGTCCTTGTCACCGAAGTGCTGGTAGATCACGGTTTTCGCGTAACCGGACCGGGCGCAGACGCCGCCGAGCTTCATCCGGCCGAAGCCTTCTTCGGCGATGACGTGCGCGGCGGCGTCCAGAATGCGTGCCTCGACGGCGTCGTCGTCCTGCTGGATCCGGCCTGCGGCGGAACGGTCCACCGCGCCATGCTAGCCACTTGAACCAGACATCACCGGCCAACCGGTGGCATACCGGCGTGACCAGCGGTTACTTGACGAACCGGCCGACGAAGTCGAGCGCGGTGGCCGCCACTTCCCGCCAGCCGCTGTCGATCGTCAGTGAGTGACCGCGGCCGGGGAGCTCGGCGAACTCCGTGACCCCCGGGTTCTTCCGCTGCCGCTCGTAGGTGGCGTGCGCGATCGCGTGCGGCACCTGGTGGTCGTACTCGCCGGAGATGACGAGCATCGGCCCGCGGCCGGGGTGCAGGTTGTCGGCCTTGACCTCGGTGCGCGGGTTGATGTTGGCGAACGCGGCCTGGAAGATCGGCACGCCCGAGCCGGCGACGTGGAACTTCTCGTACAGCTCGTGCGCCTCCTCGTCGCTGACGGCGTTGGCGAAGCCGTACTTGAACTGCTCGAAGGTCAAAGCCACCGCCCGGTGCCGGTTGGCCGGGTTGGTCAGCACCGCCGAAGACGCCTTGAGCGCGCTGGCCGGCAGCGGCAGCACGCCGCGCGAGGGCGCCGGGTCGATCGCGACGGTCGCGGCCGACAGCCCGCGCCCGGCGAGCATCTGGACGAGCAGCCCGCCGAAGGAGTGCCCGATGATCGCCGGCTTGCGGTCCAGCTTCTCCACGATCGCCTGCTGGTACGCCGCGACGTCGCCGACGCTCTTGTTGGCGAAGACGTCCGGGTTCGCCCTGGCCTCCTCGACGGTGGCCGGGTCGTCGGGCCAGCCCGGTGTGACCGCGGCGTAGCCGGCGGCCTCGAAGAACTCGGCCCAGCGGTCCCAGCTGGTGTCGAGCAGCCAGAGGCCGTGGACGAAGACCACCGGCTGCTTGCCGGAGCTGTTGGCCCGCTCGACCTCGGCCAGTTCCTGGGCGGTGGGTGCGGGGACGGTCATGGTCACTCCCGGATGAATTCGAGCAGCTCGGCGTTGAACCGGATTTCGTGGTCGCCGCACAGGCCGTGCGGCGCGCCCTCGTGGACGACGAGGGTGGCGTTCGGCAGGATCTCGGCGCTGCGACGGCCCGCCGCGCCGATCGGGACGATCTGGTCGTCGTCGCCGTGCACCACCAGCACCGGGATCTCGATCTTGCCGAGGTCGTCGGTGAAGTCCTGCTCGGAGAACTGCGCGATGCAGTCGTAGGCCGCCTTGTAGCCGACCTGCATGCTGAGGCGCCAGAACTGGTCGCGCAGGCCCTGCGAGACCGTCGAACCCGGCCGGTTGGCGCCGTAGAACTGCGCGGACAGGTCCTGGTAGAACTGCGACCGGTCGGCCGCGACGCCGGCGCGGATGCCGTCGAACGCGTCCAGCGGCAGGCCGCCCGGGTTGGCCGGGGTCTGCAGCATCAGCGGCGGCACCGCGCTCAGCAGCACGGCCTTGCGGACGCGGCCGGTGCCGTGCCGGGCGAGGTAGCGCGTCACCTCACCGCCGCCGGTGGAGTGCCCGACGAGCACGACGCCGGTCAGGTCCAGCGACTCGACGACCGCGGCGAGGTCGTCGGCGTAGGTGTCCATGTCGTTGCCGGTCCACGTCTGGCTGGACCGGCCGTGGCCGCGCCGGTCGTGCGCGATCGCCCGGAAACCGTGCGACGCCACCAGGTTCAGCTGCGGGTCCCAGGCGTCGGCGTTCAGCGGCCAGCCGTGGCTGAACACCACCGGCGGCCCGGAACCCCAGTCCTTGTAGAAGATCTCGGCACCATCGGAAGTGCTGGCGTAAGGCATCACGACCTCTTTTCTGCCGGAGAACCGAGCCTATGAGCGCCCGGCGCGCGCCGGATCGGCTCTCGGTGCCCGGCCCTCGGCCGTCCGCGCCACGCGATTGCGAGGTCCGGCGCTGTCGAAGGGGCCCGCGGTCGGGTTGACTGACGGCATGGCCGTGGTTCCGGACACGAAGCACCCGCAGCTCGCTTGGTGGTCGTTCGGGCCGCTGACGCTGTCCCGCGTCGAACCGGCCGGAATCCCCCTGCCGCGCGGGGCGGATCCCGGCGAGCTGAGCCTGATCGCCACCCCCCGGCCGGTCACGTTCGTCTGGGTGGGCCCCGGCGGCTCGCGGACGCTGCACGTCCCGCCCGACGAGCTGGGCCTGCCCGCCGCGACCGTGCGCCGGGCCGGACCCCGGCTGGCGGCGAGCCCGCTCCACCGGCTGGTCGCGCACCACGTCCAGGACCTGGCCCGCGACGCCGGCACCCTCAGCGCGACGCCCTCGGCGGACGCGCTGGGCCGCGTCTGCGTCGACCTGGTCCGGGCGCTGCTGGTGAGCGCGGCGGGCGAGGAGCCGGCGCTGCTCGCCCAGGTGCGGACCCACGTGCGGCACCACCTCGGCGACCCCGGCCTGTCCGCCGCGTCGATCGCCGCCGCGCTCTCGGTGTCACCGCGCCAGCTCTACCGCGCCTGCGCGGCCGCGGGCGTCCGCCTCGAGCAGTGGATCATCACGGCCCGGCTGGCGGGCGCCCGCACCGACCTGGCCGACCCGCGGCACGCCCAGCTCCCGATCGCCGCGGTCGCCCGCCGCTGGGGTTTCAAGGACCCGACCCACTTCACGCGCCGGTTCCGCGCGGCTTACGGCGTGCTGCCCAGCGAGTGGCGCCACCGTCAGTGAACGGTGCGGGACCCGTCAGCGGCCCCCGGCAGTCTTCGGTCATCACCACCGACCGAGAGGAACCTCCGATGACCGCCAAGACCGTGCTCGTGTCCGGGGCCAGCATCGCCGGCCCGTCCGCGGCCTTCTGGCTGCACCGTCACGGCTACCGCGTGACCGTCGTCGAGACCGCGCCGGAGCTGCGGCCCGGCGGCCAGGCCGTCGACTTCCGGGGTGAGCAGGTGAAGCTGCTGACCGCGATGGGCATCCTCGGCGACGTCCGAAAGTACGAGACGGCGATGGGCGACCAGACCGTGCTCGGCCTGGACGCGAAGCCGCAGCTGACCGTGGCCGGCGCCGCCTGGAGCGGGGAGGTCGAGATCCTGCGCGGCGACCTCGCGCGGATCCTTTACGACCACACCAAGGACTACACCGAGTACGTTTTCGGCGACCGCGTCACGAGCCTGACCGAGACCGCCGGCGGCGTCGACGTCACCTTCTCCCGCGGGGCGCCGCGGCGGTTCGACCTGGTCGTCGGCGCGGACGGCGTGCACTCGGGCGTGCGGGCCGCGGCGTTCGGGCCGGAGGCGGACTTCCGCCGTGACCTCGGCTTCGGCATCGCCGGGTTCACCGCGCCCAACCACCTCGGGCTGGACCACACGAGCGTGCTCTACAACGAGCCCGGCCGCGGCCTGATGGTCGGCAGCCACCGGCACGCCGACCGGCTGCACGTCGGGCTGGTCTTCGCCGCCGACGGCGTCGAGTTCCGCCGCCGCACCACCGACGAGCAGCGGGCGCTGGTCGCGCAGCTGTTCGCGAACACCGGCTGGGAGACGCCGAAGCTGCTCGAAGCGCTGCCCACGGCCACCGACCTGTACGTCGACTCGATCAGCCAGATCCACCTCGGCCGCTGGTCGAAGGGCCGGGTCGTGCTGCTCGGCGACGCCGCGTGGTGCGCCGGGCCGGGCGGCTCCGGCACGGGCCTGGCGATGATGGGCGCCCAGGTGCTGGCCGGGGAGCTGGCCGCGGCCGGCGGCGACCACGTGACGGCGTTCGAGAAGTACGAGCAGCGGCTGCGCAAGCCGGCCGCGGTCGGGCAGAAGAACGGCAAGGGTTCGGGCAATTTCCTCGCGCCGCGCACGGCCGCGAAGATCCGCAACCGCAACCGCGCGTACAAGATGCTGAGCACCCGGCTGTTCGGCGGAATCTTCCTGCGGATGACCGACCGGGCGGCCAACGCGCTGGAGTACCGCGAATACCCGGTGCTCACCTCGGCGTGACGCGGCGATCTTCGTCTCTTCGGGGGATCCGGCTGGCGGCCCGGCGTGAGGTACGTCACCCTTGCCGCCATGTCGATACGCCGGGCCCACGACGCCCCGGTCAGGACGGCGCTCGTCGGCCTGGCGGTGCTGGGGCTGGGCGTGGTGACCGCGATGAACGCCCGGTCCCTGCCGGTGATCGGCGACGGGACCACGTATTCCGCCGAATTCAGCGAAGCCGCGGGACTCTTCGAGGGCAACGACGTCCGGATCGCCGGGGTGCAGGTCGGCCGCGTGTCGGACATCCGGCTGCGCGGCGACCACGTCCTGGTGTCGTTCAAGGCGAAGGGCGCGTGGCTGGGCGACACGACGGGCGCAGCGATCCGGCTGAAAACCGTGCTGGGCCAGAAGTTCCTGGCGCTCGACCCGCAGGGTGACGGCACCCTCGACCCGGGCACACCGATCCCCCGCTCACGGACGACCGTCCCGTACGACGTCCTCACCGCGTTCGGCGAGCTTTCGTCCACAGTGGACCGGATCGACACCGCGCAGCTGGCGAAGAGCTTCGACACGCTGTCGGCGACGCTGGCGAACACACCGGAGAGCGTGCGGGCGGCGCTCACCGGGCTGTCCCGGCTTTCGGACACGCTCGCCTCCCGCGACAACCAGCTCTCGACGCTGCTGGCCAACACCCGGACGGTTTCGCGGACGCTCGTCGACCGCGACGCCGCCGTGCAGCGGATCCTGGACGACGGCAACCAGCTGCTCGAGGAGGTGAGCCGCCGCGAAGACGCGATCACGTCCCTGCTCGACGGCTCGCGGCAGCTGGCCACCGAGCTCTCCGGGCTGATCACCGACAACGAGGGCCGGCTCGGGCCGCTGCTCACCCAGCTCGACCAGCTGACGTCGATGCTGCAGCGCAACCAGGACGCCCTCGCCGCCGGGATCCGCGGCTTCGCGCCCCTGGTCCGCCTGGCCGTCAACCTCACCGGCAACGGCCGGTGGGTCGACGGTTACCTGTGCGGGCTCCTGCTGCCGTCGTTCGGGCCGCTCAACGAAGAGGGCTGCTTCGGCTGAGCGTGGCATGCTGACCGCATGCGATACCTGCTCCTGCTCTGCGGCGACGACACCGCGGACGAGGCCGCCGGCCCGGAAATGGCCCGGCGCTGCCACGAATGGGGCGCCGAGCTGGCGCGGCGCGGGATCCGGCAGACCGGCACCGGCCTGCGGCCGCCGTCCGAGGCGAAGACGCTGCGGGTGCGCGACGGCGACGTCCTGCTCACCGACGGCCCGTTCGCCGAGACCAAGGAGCAGATCGGCGGTTACGTGATCCTCGAGTGCCAGGACCGCGAAACGGCCGTCGAAGCCGCTTCGCGGCACCCGTGGGCCGAGGCCGGCACGCTGGAGCTGCGCGAGATCGCCGAAGGACCGCCTACACCTTCGTGATCTTCACCGTCACCTGGTTGTCGTTGTAGGTGTAGGCCAGGTACTCGAACTCGACGCCGGTGCGCTCGACGTACTCCGTCCAGGCGCGGTACTCGTGCCGCTTCCAGCCGGGGAAGTTGAAGAACTCGTCGAAGTGCACGATGCTGCCGGCGCGCAGCCGCGGCCCGCAGAGGTCGAGGACGGTCTTCGCGGAGCTGTAGAGATCACCGTCCACGTGCAGGAAGTCGACGTGCCCGGGGTGCTGCTCCAGGAAGCCGGGGAGGCTGTCGGCGAAGAGGCCGACGACCAGCTCGGCGCCCGGGACGTCCGGCAGGTCGTCACGGGCGAACGCGCCGGCGGGCATGCCGTTGAGCCACGCCTCGGGCAGGCCGTCGAAGGAGTCGAAGCCGTAGACCTGCTCGCTGTTGCGCGCGCGGGTGATGGTGCGCAGCGTGTTGCCGGACGCGACGCCGAACTCCAGCGCCATCCCGCCTTGCGGCGCCAGGGAAAGCGCGTACTCGAGCGTCTCCTTCGGACGGCCGAAGTGCCGGGCGCCGACCAGGTTCTCGCGGGCGAAGACGTTGCTCTCCAGCGCGGCGTCCTGGTCGCCGGCGTAGACGATGTCGCGGCGGCTGCGGATCTCGAACTCCACCACCCGATCGAGGAGCCGGTCACCCTGGCGGACGATCTCCTCGCGCAGCTCCGCGCTCATCCGGTTCAGCTGATCGGTGTACGGGTCGTGCACTTTCGAGGCCACCCGGAACAACACCCGGCCCAGCGTGCGCCTCAAGGTCTTCGTTGCGGACGAACGGGTTCCCGTCTGGTTCATCCCGGGACGGTACCCGATGCCGGATTCACGACGTGATCAGCCGGAACCCCGCGTCCCACTCCGGCAGCTCCAGCAGGTCCCGGTGCTCCTCGTGCCAGCGGCCGGACTCCAGGTCCGCGCGCAGCCGGGCCATCCCGCGCGCCACGGCGCCGGGCGCCGTCTGCGCCAGCGCCGAACACGCTTGCCGCACGACCGGATCGAGGTAGGCCTCCGGGCGCCGCCAGTGAGCCGGGAAGACGCCGTCGGTGAAGTCCCACGGCACCGGCAGCGGGACGACGCTCGCCGCGCCCAGCGCAGCCGCGACGTCCGGCGCCGACGGGCGGAACCGCTCCAGCTCCGCCACCTCCGGCACGTACTCGCGCACCAGCCAGAAGTCGTTGTGGCGCGCGGTGTCGTAGGCCAGCACGACCTGCCGCCGCGCCACCCGCCGCAGCTCGGCGAGGCCGCGCCGCCAGTCCGGCCAGTGGTGCACGGTCAGCACCGCGAGCGCGGCGTCGAACGTGCCCGCCGCGAACGGCAGCGCCTCCGCGACCGCGCGCACCACCGGCGCGGCACCGGGCGGACGCTGCCGGATCATCTCCGCGGACGGCTCCACCGCCGCGACCCGCCGCCCGGGCGGCTCGTAGGACCCGGTGCCCGAGCGACGTCGAGCACCGTGCGCGCGTCCCCCAGCGCGTCGAGCAGCGGCGCGAGCCAGCGCGGGTCGGTCCGCCTGCCCAGGGCGTACCCGACGCCGATCTTGTCGTAAGCGGTCATCCCACCCCCAGTTCGCCGCCGATTTCGTTGCGGTAACCGGCACCCCCGAGCCTAGTTTCCCCGGTGACGGAAGGGGATTCCATGAGCAGGATCATCGTGTTCGGCGCCGGCGGCCGGGCCGGACGGCGGGTCGTCGCCGAAGCGACGGCGAGAGGCCACCAGGTCACCGCGGCGGGGCGGCGCGACGGGGCCGACGTCACCGACGCGGACAGCGTCGCGGCGGCGGTGGCCGGGCACGACGCGGTCGTCAGCGTCGCGTACGCCGCCGGAACAGCATCGGCCGACTTCTTTCCAGCCGCCGCTCGCGCCCTCGTCGGCGGGCTGACCCGCGCCGGGGTGAGCAGGCTGGTCGTCGCCGGGATCGGCACGACTCTGGAGACGGCGCCCGGTGTCGCGGTCCACGACGCCCCGGGCTTCCCGGCCGAGCACCGGGAGTTCTCGCTGGGGCACACGGCCGAGCTGGCCGTGCTGCGTGAGAGCACCCTGGACTGGCTGGTCGTCGCACCGCCGCCGGTCGTGTTGGGCGAAGGCGACGGCACGGGCTCCTACCGCACCGCCGTCACCACGCTCGTCCCGGCGGAGTCGTTCACCTACGCGGACTTCGCGCTCGCGCTGGTCGACGAGGCGACGACGCCGAAGCACTCGCGGGTGCTCCTGGCCGTGGCCTAACGCTCCGGGGTGTCGCCGCCGTTCTGCTCGGCGAGGAACCGCTCGAACTGCGTCCCGAGCTCTTCGGCGGTCGGCATGTGCTCGACGGACTCCGCGAGCAGGCTGCCCTTCTCGGTCGCCTCGACGAACGCGTCGTACTGCCGCTCCAGCGCGCGGACGACGTCGGCGGCGTTCTCGTCGGACGCGGCGATCTGCCGTTCGATCTCGGCGGAGGCGAGGTCCGCCGCTTCGCGCAGCTCCCCGACCTCCAGGTTCAGCCCGGTCGCGCGGCCCAGCGCGTCGAGCAGGTTGAGCGACGCGGCCGGGTAGGTCGACTGGGCGAGGTAGTGGGGCACGTGCGCGGCGAAACCGACCGCGTCGTGCCCCCACTCGCCGAGCCGGTACTCCAGCAGCGCCGCGGCGCTGCCCGGCACCTGCATCCGGTTCGGCAGCGGCTGGTGCTCGCCGACCAGGTCCTGGCGGGTGGCGTGCGCGGTGACGCCGAGCGGTCGGGTGTGCGGCGCGCCCATCGGGATGCCGTGGAACCCGGCGGTGAGCCGGACGCCCCAGCGTTCGACGAGGTTGCGGACCGCGGCGCAGAACCGCTCCCAGTCGTGGTCCGGCTCCGGGCCGGACAGCATCAGGAACGGCGTCTCGTCGGCGTCGTGCAGCAGGTGGACGACCAGTTCCGGCGCGTCGTAGTCCTCCCAGTGGTCCACCGCGTAGGTCATCGTCGGGCGCCGCGACCGGTAGTCGATGAGGCGGTCGACGTCGAACCGCGCGACCACCCGGTGGGCACCGCCCAGCAGGTGCTCGGCCAGCAGGCGCCCTGCCGAGCCGGCGTCCATGAACCCTTCGAAGTGGTGCAGCAACACCGCCCCCGTCAGGTCGGGGACGTCCGAGTCCACCTCGTACAGGTCGTCGGGATCGAATCCCACCGGATCCTCCTGCTGCTCTCCGACACGTATGCGAATCCTTCAAGCACAACACACCCCGACGGGGATTCCATTCCACCGGCTGTGCCGGGGATCGTAACGCCATGCGATCGAGGCCGGACCGGATCGGCATCGTGACACTTGTCGTGGGCGCGCAAGCCACCGATCGGGCACGCTGAAGCGGTGAGCGAACACACCGAGAGTACGGCCCTGCGGCTGCGGCCGCCGGCACACCGGGTCAGCCCCCGGGCCATCGGCTACTGGACGACGACCGCCGCGATCCTCTGGATCGTGCTGATCGGGGTGCAGACGCTCATCGTCCTGACCAGCGACGACGCGCCCGCGTTCCTCAGCGTGACGCTCGTGGTCTCCTGCGTGCTCGGCCCGCTGCACCTGATCGTCATGCCGCAGTGGCGCTACCGCGTGCACCGCTGGGAGGTCACCGGCGAAGCCGTCTACACGCAGGCGGGCTGGCTGAAGCAGCAGTGGCGGATCGCGCCGATCTCGCGGATCCAGACCGTCGACATCGAGCGTGACCCCTTCGAGCAGCTCTTCGGGTTGGCGAAGATCACTGTGACGACAGCGTCCGCGGCGGGCCCGCTGCGCATCTCGGGCCTCACGCACACCCGGGCGCTGGAGCTGGCCGACGAGCTGACCAAGACGACGCAGGCGATCCGGGGGGACGCAACGTGAGCACCGCCGACGTACTTTTTCCCGCGGAGGCGGCATGAGCACCGAAGCCGTCGTGATCCTGCCCGCCGAAGGCACGCAGGACGCGCCGTGGCACCACCTGGACCGGCGCATGCTGCTCATCCGGCCGGTGCTGGACCTGGCGAAGTCGCTGCCGGTGCTGCTGGGCGCGCTGCTGTTCGGCCACGGCGAGCCGTGGCAGTGGATCGGCCTGGCCTTCACCGCGATCGCCGTGTTCACCGGCGTCTCGCACGTGCTGACCTCGCGTTACCGGATCACCGAGTCGCAGGTCGAGTGGCACACCGGGCTGCTGCTGCGCAAGCAGCGGGCCATCCCGCGCGACCGGATCCGCACGGTCGACGTCACCTCCGAGCCGAAGCACCGCCTGTTCTCGCTGGCCGCGGCGCGGATCGGCACCGGGCGGCACAACCACGGCAAGGGGCCGAACAAGGACGAGCTGGTGCTCGACGCCGTCACGGTCGCCGAAGCCCAGCGGCTGCGGACGCTGCTGCTGCACCGCAAGGCCGTGCCGACGGCGTCGGAAGCGGCCGCGGAGGAGCCCGCGGCCCCGGCCGAGCAGCTCGTCGCGGCCGTCGACAAGCGCTGGCTGCGGTACGCGCCGTTCACGCTGTCGGGGCTGGCGGTGGTGGGCGCCGCGGTCGGCACCGTGTACCACTTCGCGCACGAGCTGCACTTCGACCCGGTGCAGTTCTCGCTGGTCCGGACGGTCGTCGGGCACTTCGCCGACACACCGACGTGGGTCAGCCTGGTGCTCGCCGCCGTCGGGCTGCTGGTGCTCGTGTCGATCCTGTCGGTCGGCGGGTACATCCTGTCGTTCTGGAACTTCCGGCTCACCCGTGAGCCCGCCGGCACCCTGCACATCCGGCGCGGCCTGATCACGACGCGCTCGGTCTCGATCGAGGAGGACCGCCTGCGCGGCGTCGAGGTCCGCGAGCCCCTCCCGCTGCGCCTGGCCGGCGGCGCCCGCTGCGTCGCCATCGCGGGCGGCCTGCGCGAGGGCAAGGGCGCGGACAAGGGCGGCGGCCTCCTGCTGCCGCCGGCCCCGGTCGCCCGGGTCCACGAGGTCGTCGCGTCGGTGCTCGGCGAGGACCCCACGGCGACGCCCCTGACGCGCCACCCGCGCCGCGCGCTCTACCGCCGGCTGTCCCGGGCGATCGCCGGCGTGCTCGTCCTGGCGGCCGCGCTCTACGGCCTGTCGTGGCTGGGCGCGCTGCCGGACTGGCCGTGGCAGGTGGCACTGGTCCTGCTGCCGTTCGCGGTGCTGGTGGGCTGGGACCGCTACCGCGGCCTCGGCCACGCGCTGACCGGCCGCTACCTGGTGACGCGTTCGGGTTCGCTCGACCGCGGCACGGCGGTCGTCCAGCGCGACGGGATGACGGGAATCGTCGTCGAGCGCTCGTTCTTCCAGCGCCGGGCGGGCCTGGTGACGCTGATCGTCCCGGTGGCCGCGGGCAAGGGGCACTACAAGGTGCTGGACGTCGGCGAGGTGGACGGCCTGGACCTGGCGGACCGGGCCGCGCCGGGCCTGCTGGCGCCGTTCCTGGAGCGCTGACCTCGGGATGCCGATCGGCGGTCCCCGGTGCGACCGGGGGAAATCAGATCGAAATACGGCACTTGGAGGATCTGTTACCCCATTTGCCGTCGACGATCGGGAAACCGATTCGAACCGCGCAATCACCTTTCGTCGCGTCGGCCCATGACCAACGACAGTGCGGTCGACGACCGCGAACTACCTGTCTCATAACGACACTGAGCCCCCGCGAGGAGAACCGGTCACCGGAATGCTGGCCTTCGTTTCACGGACCGTGCTAATTTATTCACCCCGTGTGATAGCGAAGGTCGTTTTTGTCTCACCGAGAGGTCATGATGACGCCTGCCGTCAGTGCCGTCGACGGTCCCGCCACCACTTCCCCGCGCCGCACCCCCGGCGCCAGCAGCTCCCGCAAGGTCCTCCAGCTGCTGCTGGCGTTTTCCGAGCGCCGGTGGGAGGCCAGCGTCGCCGAGCTCGCCGCCACGATCGGCACCCCGGTCGCGACGACCTACCGCTACGTCGCGCTGCTCAAGGAACTGCAGCTGCTCGAAGAGGGCACCGCCGGGCACTACCACCTGACCAGCCAGGTGATGCCGCTGGCGCGGGCCGCGCAGCTGGCGAACGACCTCGTCCGGCTGGCCAGGCCGGCCATGGAGGAAGCCGCGCGCGAGCTCGGCGAGACCGTGATGCTCTTCCAGCAGTTCGGCGACGCCGCGGTGTGCGCGGACCGCGTCGAGTGCGACCGCGCCATGCGCTTCACCTTCGAGCCGGGCCATTCGGTACCGCTGGGTCTCGGCGCGTCCGGCAAGATGCTGCTCGCGCTGCTGCCGGAGATCGAGCGCGACCGGCGCCTGCCGCCGATCCTCGACCAGTACGGCACCGCGGTGACCGACGAGCTCAAATTCGCGCAGGAGAACCGGTTTTCGGTCAGTTCCGGCGAAATCGACGAAGGCGTCTGGGCGTGTTCGGTGCCGGTGCCGGCGATGGGCAAGCGGCCGACGGTGCTGACCATGGCCGGCCCCGCCGCGCGGATCTCCGAAGCCGCCCGGGAAACGGCGATCACCGCCCTGCGCGGGTACGCGACCCGCATCGAGCGGACGATTTCGTCGTACTCGCTGTAGAAAAATCGCGCGCGCCGAAGTCGGGGCGCGGGTAGGAATGTGCGGGTGATCCGGCTCGCGCGACCCGACGACCTGCCCGCTCTGATCGACGTCGAAGCCGAAGCCGGGAGCCTCTTCCGCGACGTCGGCATGACCGCGATCGCCGACGACGACCCGGGTTCGGTGGCGGAGCTGTCGGTCTACCAGGCCGACGGCCGCGCCTGGGTGAGCGTCGACGACGGCGGGCGCCCGGTGGCCTACCTCCTCGCCGACGTCGTCGACGGGCACGCGCACATCGAGCAGGTCTCGGTCCGGCCCGGCCACGCGCGGCGCGGCCTCGGCAGCGCGCTCATCGACACGCTCGCCGCGTGGGCGGCGGAGCGCGGGCTGCCGGCGCTCACGCTCACGACGTTCACCGAAGTGCCGTGGAACGCGCCCTACTACGAGCGGCTGGGGTTCCGCGTTCTCGAGGACGCCGAGATCGGTGACGGCCTGCGTGACATCCGTCGCTCCGAAGCCGCCCGCGGCCTGGACGCCTGGCCGCGCGTCGCACTGATCCGACCCATCTGACCTGCGAAAATGCCCTTTTCTCCCCTTCCTGGGGGATCCACTGGCGCGACCAGTCGAACATGTGTTCTACTGTGCGGGCCGGTCCCGGAGGGGGAAGCTCCGCGGGCCGGCCCAATCTTTTCGGGGAGTCTGAGGAGGCAGCGTGGCGGTCAAGATCACCCACCTGACGAACGGCCAGCAAGTGCGTTTCGCGAACGCGGACGGCGCCCGCCGGTACGCCGAAATCATGGGCGGCGGCGTCGACAAGTGGCGGTTCACGGTGGTGCCCGAAGACCTCGCGCTCCGGAAAATGTCGGACTCGGTCGTTAACGTGCCGGTATGGCGTATGACTTCCAGGTGACCGTGGACTCGGCCGACCCGCACGTGCTCGCCGACTGGTGGGCCGAGACGCTCGGCTGGACCGTGGAACCGACCGATGAGGACTTCATCCGCGAGATGATCGCGAAGGGCTACGCGAGCGACGCGGAGACGAAGACACACAACGGGGCCTTGGTGTGGAGGACGGGTGCGGCCATCCGGCACCCGGACTCTCCACCGGAGGGTCCACCGAAGCGGGTGCTCTTCCAGCTGGTCCCGGAGCCCAAGACCGTGAAGAACCGGCTCCACCTCGACGTCTGGGTCGGCGCGGCCAACGTCGACGCGACGGTGGAGAAGCTGACCACGCGGGGCGCGAAGTTCCTGCACCGCGGGCAGCAGGGGCCGCACAGCTGGGTGACGGTCGCGGACCCGGAGGGCAACGAGTTCTGCGTGTCGTGACCGGTGACGGTGCCCGGCTCATTCCTGCCGTCGGAGGACAGGAATGAGCCGGGCACCGGTTCAGCGCAGGCGGTCCAGGGCCTTCGGCAACGCCGTGGCCAGCAGGTCGAGTTCCGGTTCGGCCGCGACCAGCGGCGGTGACACGGCGATGCCGCGTCCAAGGTTGCGCACGATCACCCCTTCGTCCCGGCACGCGCGCTGCAGCTTCACCGGGGCACCCGGGTCGGCGTCCATGACCTCGGCCGTCAGCTCCACCGCGGCCAGGAAGCCCAGTCCGGCGCGGACCTCCTTGACCAGCGGGTGGTCGCCGACCCCCGCAACGGCGTCGGCGAGCGGCTTCTCGAGTTCGCGGCCGCGCGGGATCAGGCCGTCGCGCTCGTAGATGTCCAGCGTGGCGAGGCCGGCCGCGCAGGCGACCGGGTGCCCGGCGTAGGTCGGGCCGTGGCGGAAGATCGGGGCGCCCGGCGCCCCGGTGAAGAACGGTTCGGCCACGCGTGGGGCCACGATGAGCGCGCCGAGCGGGATGGTCCCGCCGGTGATGCCCTTCGCCGTCGTGATCATGTCCGGCTGCACCGGCCACCGGTCGATGCCGAACCAGGTGCCGAGCCGGCCCCAGGCGGCGATCACGCAGTCCGCGACGAACAGCACGTCGTGGCGGCGGCAGATCTCCGCGACCGCCTCGATGTACCCGTCCGGCGGCAGCAGCACCCCGCCCGCGCCGATGACGGGTTCGCAGAAGAACGCCGCGACCCGGTCCGCGCCCACGCGCTGGATCTCGGCCTCGAGCGCGTCCGCGCTGTCGAACGGAACGTGCGAGAACTCCGGCGGCTGCGGCCCGACCCCGGCGGCGTTGGCGGGAATGCCGCCGACGGCGGTGCCGAACCCGTGCGTGCCGTGGTACCCCTGCGTCCGGCCGATGACGTGCGCCTTCTCCGGCCGTCCGGTCTGCGCGAAGTAGGCGCGCGCGAGCTTCACGGCGGTGTCGATGACGTCCCCGCCGCCGGAGCCGAAGAACACCTTCGACCCGGGGGTCGGCGCCAGCTCGGCCACGCGGTCGGCCAGCTCGATCGCCGGCTCGTTCGCGTTGTAGCCGAACAGGTTGTACGAGTCGAGCGCCTGCAGCTGCTTGCCGACGGCCTCGGTGATCTCCGGCCGCCCGTGCCCGAAGTTGGCGTACCAGAGCGACGCGGTGGCATCGAAGTACCGCCGCCCGCCGTCGTCCCAGACGTAGGAGCCCGCCCCACGGGTGATGACCATCCGATCCCCGTCGACGGCCCCCATGTCGGCGAACGGGTGCCAGAGGGCGTGCTTCGGCTGTGCTGACATCGGTCCTCCTCAGGTCCCGCCCCCATCCTTACCAGGGCGAAGCAGTCAACGCGAACACTCCATCGTGCACAGTTCCAGCTCCCGGATTGGCCGGAACGGCAGGACGACCTGTAACAGCGGCGCCGCCCAGCCGACCTGGTGGACGTGCGCATCCCCTTCAGCCGACGAAGCGACGACGCCCACCTCGGCCCGCTCGCGGAGTACACGGCCCTGCGCGCCGAGATCAGCCGCCTGATGGCCCAGCAGTGGAAGGTGACGGCCTTCCTGATCACCACGAGCGGCGCCGTGTTCGGCTTCGCTTTCACCTCGGCGGGCCGGCTGCCGTTGCTGCTGATCATCCCGTTCAGCAGCAACATCCTGGCTTCCCAGTGGGTGGGGTGCCACCAGCTCATCGAGCGGGTCTCGCTGTACATCCGGACCGAGCTCGACCCGCACGTCCCCGGCGGGATCGGCTACGAGAAGTGGCTGCGCCGGGGAGCCGTCGAGCCGATCGGCGTCCGCCGGCTGCTCCGGCAGGCGCAGACCAGCCCGACGGTGCTCGCCTTCCCCGCACTCGCGGTGCTGGCCCTGGGCACCGTCGCGTGGTGGTTCCTCCTGCAGCGCCACGCGTGGTCCGACCCGGCGTTCGCGCCCGGTCTCGCCGCGTGGGCGATCGGTGTCGTGCTGACCGTTCTCAGCCTGCGCCTGATCTGGCTGGCCGCGAAACGGCGGACGGTCGCCGACTACCTCCGCTGGCAACCGCCCGGCACGAACTGACCCTCACTCCAGGAACTCCGCGATCTCCGCCTCCGAGTAACCCAGCTCCGCCAGCACCTCCGAAGTGTGCTGCCCCAGCGTCGGCGGCGCGGACGTCGGCCGCGCCGGCGTGTCCGACGCCTTCACCGGAAACCCGTTACCCACGTAGGTCCCCACCGTCGGATGCGGCAACCGCACCACCTGGTCCCGCGCCGCGGTCCACGGATCCGCGTACACGTCGTCGATCTCGTTGATCGGGGCCGCCGGGATGCCCGCGTCGTCGAACGCCTTCAGCCAGTCCGCCGCCGCGCGGGTCAGCAGCACCGGCTCCAGCAGCGCGTTCACCGCGTCCCGGTGCGCCGCCCGCGCGGCGTTCGACGAGAACCGCGGGTCCGCGGCGATGTCCAGGCCCAGCACCCCGCAGAACGCGTGCCACAGCTTCTCGCTGCCCACGGCGATGATCAGCCAGCCGTCCGCAACGTGGTACGCCTGGTACGGGACGATGCTCGGGTGCGCCGAGCCCATCCGGCGCGGCCGCGGGGTGTCGTAAAACACCGCACCCGCCGCGTAGACGTGCCACGCCAGCTGACTGTCCAAAAGGGACACGTCGAGGTACTGGCCGCGGCCGGTGGTGTGCCGGGCCTGCAGCGCCATCAGCACCGCGATGATCGCCCACGTCCCGGCGTTCAGATCGGCCACCGGCAGCCCGACCTTCGCCGGCGCGCCGTCGGGCTCGCCGGTCAGCGACATGACGCCGCCGAGGGCCTGCGCGACCAGGTCGTAGCCCGCGCGGTCGCGGTACGGCCCGGTCTGCCCGAACCCGGTGATCGACACGTGGATCAGCCGCGGGTTCACCGCCGACAACGCGGCGTGGCCGATCCCCCACTTCTCCAGCGTCCCCGGCCGGAAGTTCTCGACGAGCACGTCGGCGCCGGCGACCAGCCGGCGCAGCGCGTCCTGGCCCCGCTCGCTCTTCAGGTCGAGCACGATCCCGCGCTTGTTCCGGTTCGCCGCCAGGTAGTAGACGGCCTCGTCGCCGACGAACGGCGGCCCCCAGCCGCGGGTGTCGTCACCGTGGCCCGGCGGCTCGACCTTCACCACGTCGGCGCCCATCTCGCCGAGGTACTGCGTGCAGTACGGCCCGGCGAGGATGCGGGAGAGGTCGACGACCTTGATCCCGTCCAGCGGCCGGAATCCGTCAGGGGCAGGGGGCATCAACGGCTCCTCGTCGGGCTCGGCGTCCGTCCCCCTTTCTACCTCGCGCACCCGGGAACGAGTTTCCTACTAACGGACGTAGACGGCGATCACTCCCGTCGTGTTGATTGTTGAGTGAGTTTGTGCAGAGTTGCGCACTCCGGGAGGGAACGATGCGTCGTCTTGTGGGGATGGCGGCCGTGCTGGCCGTCTGCACCTCGATGGTCACGATCACTCAAGCCGCGGCCGCGGAACCCCAGTACTTCGCCGCCCAGCGGATCGGCGAGCGCCCGCCGATGGGCTGGAACAGCTGGAACAAGTTCGGCTGCGACATCAACGAGGACCTGATCCGCGGCGCCGCCGACGCGCTGGTGTCCTCCGGCATGAAGGACGCGGGCTACCAGTACGTCAACATCGACGACTGCTGGGCCGAACAGAACCGCACGGCCGACGGCAAGCTCGAACCCAACCACGAGAAGTTCCCGCACGGCATCAAGGCGCTCGCCGACTACGTCCACGGGCTCGGCCTCAAGCTCGGCATCTACACCAGCGCGGGCACGCTGACCTGCCAGAAGACCATGCCCGGCGCGCTCGACCACGAGGAGGCGGACGCGCAGTCGTTCGCCGACTGGGGCGTCGACTACCTCAAGTACGACAACTGCAACAACCAGGGCCGCCCGGCGATCGAGCGCTACACGAAGATGGGCGACGCGATCAAGAAGACCGGCCGCCCGATGATCTACGCGCTCTGCGAGTGGGGCGAGAACCAGCCCTGGACCTGGGGCCGCGACGCGGGTGCGCAGCTCTGGCGCACCACCGGCGACATCAGCGACAACTGGGGCAGCATGACCGGCATCCTCGACCAGCAGGTCGGCCTGGAGAAGTACGCCGGGCCCGGCGGCTGGAACGACCCGGACATGCTCGAGGTCGGCAACGGCGGCATGACCGACGCCGAGTACCGCTCGCACTTCTCGCTCTGGGCGCTGCTGAACGCGCCGCTGCTGGCCGGGAACGACCTGCCCGCGATGTCGGCGGCGAACAAGACGATCCTGGAGAACAAGGACGTCATCGCGCTCGACCAGGACTGGGCGGGCACCCAGGGCCACAAGATCCGCGACGACGGCGACACCGAGGTCTGGGCCAAGCCGATGTCCGACGGCTCGGCCACGGTCGTGCTGTTCAACCGCGGCTCGGCGACCGCGGCGATGAGCACGACGGCGAAGGACCTCGGCCTCAAGGGGCGCGACTACCGCGTCCGCGACCTCTGGAGCGGCACCGAAACCGAGACCACCGGAACTCTCCGCGCAGCGGTCCCGTCCCACGGCTCGGCCGTGTTCCGCGTCTGGCCGGCCACGCACCCGGCGGCCGCGCCGATGACGACGCTGGCCCTGCCGAGCCCGGACTACGTGCCCGCCGACCGCCCGCTGACGACGACCCTGAAGGTGACCAACGACGGCAGCACGCCGATCGCGGACGTCCGGACCACCGTCACGGCGCCCGCGGGCTGGAAGCTGGACGGCCCCGGCTCGTTCACGACGCCGGTCGTCCTGCCCGGCAAGAGCTGGCAGAAGCAGGTCACCTTCAAGCCGGTCTCCCCGTCGGGTGACCACGTCACGCTCACCGCGAAGGCGAGTTACCTGACCCTGTGGGGCAAGCGCGAACTGACCTCGGAAGGCATGTCGCCGCTCGTCTCACGGCCGCCGGCGGGCACGACAGCGCTGTCGAAGGCGCCGTGGATGTCGTCGGACAACGGCTGGGGCCCGGTCGAACGCGGCACGAGCAACGGCGAGGCCGACGCGGGTGACGGCCACAAGATCACCATCGCCGGCACCGCGTACGACGACGGGATCGGCGCCCACGCCCCGTCGAGCGTCCGGGTCTACGTGGGTGCGGGCTGCACGTCGGTCAGCGCGCTGGTCGGCATGGACGACGAGAACTCCGGCGGCAGCGTGGGGTTCCGCCTGCTCGGCGACGGCAAGGAGCTGGCCGCCACCGGCGTCATGCACCGCGGCGACCAGGCCCAGCCCCTGTCGGCGCAGCTGTCGGGCGTCCAGGTGCTGGAACTGTCGGTGAACGACGCCGGCGACGGCAACACCAACGACCACGCCGACTGGGCGAACGCCACGATCACCTGCTGAGAAACGGAATCAGGCCTCACTCACTGAGGTCGATGAGCAGCGCTTCGGCGTCGCGGAGGTAGCGGTCCAGTGCCGCCTCCGCGACGTCGAACCGGCCGCGCCTCAGGTCGCGCAGAATCTGCTCGTGGCACCCCAGGAACGGCTCGTAGAACTCGCGGGTGTTTTCGTTGAGCACGAAGAACAACCGGGTCTCCGCGAGCACCTGACGCATCGTGGCGGAGATCCGCTCACTGCCGGCGAGGTCGGCCAGCGCCTGGTGGAAGTGGATGCTCGCCGTGCCGACGGCCGGCCAGTCGGACGTCTCCGCCGCCTCGCGGCCGTCCCGCAGCGCCGCCTCGGCCGCCGAAAGATCCACAGTGGACAACTCGGCCGCGCGCCGCAGGGCCCCGCATTCGGTGGCCCGGCGCACGACGTAGAGGTCTTCGATGTCCTCCGTGGTCAGTTCGCGCACGAACACGCCGCGGTTCAGCTCGTGCACGGCCAGCCGTTCGTGGGCCAGCAGCTGGAACGACTCGCGCAGTGTGTTGCGCGAGACGCCCAGCGCCGAGCTGATCACCGGCTCGGAAAGCCGTTCACCGGGGGCGAAAACACCGTCGGTGATGTACTGGCGCAGGATCGCCGCGACCCGCTCGGCCGTGCCGCTGCGCTCGAGCAGGTGCCGCTCGCGCTCCAGCCCCGAGGCGTCCACAGTGGACATCCCGGCACCGCTACCTGACGCCGAGTTCGAAGTCGAGGCTGTAGCGGTTGCCCGGCATCGCACCCGCGGCCTTCGCGCCGTCGATCGGCAGCACGACCCCGTTGACGAACCTCGATTCGTCGCTGGCCAGGAACACCACGGCCTTCGCGACCTCCCACGCCTCGCCGACACGGGCCGCCGGGGTGCTCGCGACGAGCTGGTGCTGCTTGGTCTCGAACTCCTCGGGCGAGGCGAGCGTGCCGCGCAGCATGTCGGTGTCGATCGCGCCCGGGTTCACCGTGTTGGCGCGGATGCCCTGGTGCGCGTGGGCGACGGCGATCGACTTCGTCAGCCCGACCAGCGCGTGCTTGGTGGCGTTGTACACCGGGTCGCCGGGGCGGCCCATCACGCCGCCGTTGGACGACGTCGTGACGATGCTGCCCGCCTTGCGCTCGATCATGTGCGGCAGCACGGCGCGGGTGCCGAGGAACGCGGCCCGCACGTTGAGCGCGAAGATGTTGTCGAACTCGGCCAGCGTCGTGTCGGCCAGCGGCTTGCCGAGGTGGATGCCGACGTTGTTGACCAGCACGTCGATCCGCCCGGCCTCGGCGAGGACACCGTCGACGAAGGCGTCGACCTGCTTCTCGTCGGTGGCGTCGACGATCTCGTGCCGGTAGCCGTCGACGTCCTCGGCGGGCTCGCGGATGTCGGCGGCGAACACCGTCGCGCCTTCGGCGAGGAACTCCTTCACCGTGGCGAGGCCGATCCCCCGCGCGCCGCCGAAGACGACCGCCACCTTGCCGGCCAACCGACCCATCACTTACCCGCTCTCAGTCGTGCTGTCTGCTCTTCGTCCACCGCGTAGTCCTCAGGCATCCGGACGAGTGTGTCCGCATCCCCGAGGTACCGCACTTCGACGCCGTACACCTCGCGCGCCGCCGCCACCGAGACGTACCCCTCGACGACGTCGGTGAGCACCGCCGTCACGGGCCGTTCGCGCGGCGGCCCGTAGCCGCCACCGCCGGGGAGCGTGACGTCCACAACGGACTCCGCGGCGAGGGTAACGCGGCTCTTGGCCGGGAGGTCGGCTCCGCCGGGCAAGCCGAACCGTCCGGGTGAGCCCGCGCCGCCACCGTCCACACCGGACGCCGCCGCGCGCACGCGATCGACGTTCCCGTTGACGCTCCAGGAATCCACGTCGCGCGCCACCATCGTGGTCACCTGTCCGAGGCCGCCGCGCCACCGTCCCGCCCCACCGGAATCCACGCGCAGCTCACGAGAGCGCTGCACGAGCGGCGCCATCGTCTCGATGACTTCGGTGGGCGTCGAGCGGAGTCCACTCGGGAAACCCGTGGTGTTCAAGCCGTCCTTGTCCGCCCGCGCGCCCATGCCGCCGGTCTGGAAGACGTTGAGCATGAACCCCGGACCACGCCAGATCGTCATCCACAGCGCGTCCGCGCTCGGCGCGATCGCGGTGCCGGGCAGCGCGCCGATCAGCAGTGACGGCAGGAAGTGCCCGATCAGGTGCCGCGACGCGACCGGCGCCGGCGGCCGGCAGTTCAGCACCGACCCCTCGGGCGCGGACACGTGCACCGGCCGGAACGACCCGGCGTTGTGCGGTACCTCCGGCGAGATCGCCGCCTTGACGGCGAACGACGCGTACGCCCGCGTGTAGTTGAGCACGACGTTGATCCCGCGCCGGCTCTGCGGCGACGAGCCCGCGAAGTCGAGGTGGATCTCGTCACCGGCCACGGTGGCCGTCACGCACAGGACGATCTCTTCGTCGTCGAAGCCGTCGGTGACGATCTTGTTGGTGTACGTCCCGTCGGGCAGCTCCCGCAGCGCGTCCCGCAGGGCCATTTCGGAGCGGTTCATGATCTCGGCGGCGACGTCGTCGAGGCTGGTCAGGCCGAACTCGTCCAGCAGCCGGAGCAGGCTCGCGGCGCCGACCTCGTTGCCGGTGACCTGCGCGTACAGGTCGCCGATGGTCTCCTCGGGCGTGCGCACGTTGGCGCGGATCAGCCGTTCCAGGTCCGCGTTGACCTCACCCGCGCGGAGGAACTTGAGGATCGGCAGGCGCAGTCCCTCTTCGAAGACCTCGTGCGCTTCGGCGGACACGAGCCGGCCGCCGATGTCGGGTGCGTGGCAGCACGACGCGAACCACGCGACCAGCCGGCCGCGCAGGAACACCGGCGTCGCCACGGTGATGTCGTTGATCTGCCCGGCGGTCTGCCACGGGTCGTTCGTGAGCAGCACGTCGCCGGGCTCGAGCTGGTCCGGCGGGTACGCGGCGACGAAGTGGTGCATCCCGGTCGCCATCGCGTTGATGTGGCCGGGAGTGCCGCCGACGGACTGCCCGATCATCTCGCCGCGGGAGTCGAACACCGCGCACGCCAGGTCGAGCGATTCGCGGACCACCGCGGAGAAGGCCGTGTTGACGAGCGCGTTCTGCTGTTCGGCGAGGATGGAGTGCAGCCGGTTGGCGAAAAGCCCGACGAGGATGGGATCGACGGTCACACCGTCACCTCCAGCCCCGCGTCACCTCGGACGACGCAGCAGGCACCGGGTGGGACGACCACTGTGGACTCACGTTCCTCCACGATGGCCGGACCGTCGACGCGGTCACCGGGCTCGAGCCGGTACCGGTCGAACACGGCCGTGTCGACAAATCCACCCGCCGACGGGAAGTAGGCCTTACGACTGCCCTTGCGGGCATTCCCCGCAGACTTGGTCAAGGCCAGCCGGAGGGTGACGTCCGGGGCCGGCCCGCTGGAGACGACCCGCCAGTTCAGCACCTCGACGCCGACCTCGGGCCCGGAGCGCCGGTAGAGCGCGCGGTAGGTCGCCGTGAACTCGTCGATCAGGGTGTCCGGCCAGCTGCCGCCGGGCACCGGAACGCGGATCTCGTACCCCTGCCCGGAGTAGCGCATCTCGGCGATCCGCCGGTGCGTCACGTCGTCCACACCGGACTTCGCGAGCAGCGCCGCACCTTCGGCCTCCATCTCCGCGAACAGCGTGTCGACCTGCTCCCACGACAGGTCGTGCACGGCCGCGCGGGCCGACCGCACGAAGTCGAACGCCAGTGGCGCGGTGAGGAACCCGGCCGCGCTGAGCACCCCGGCCGCCGGCGGCGCGACGATCGACGGCGCTCCGAGCGCGCGGGCGACACCGGCGCCGTGCACCGGACCCGCGCCGCCGAAGGTGTACATCGGCAGCTTCGCGGGATCCTGCCCGCGCTCGACGGCGTGCACGCGCGCGGCGTTCGCCATGTCCTCGTTGACGCTCGTGTGGATGCCCCACGCGGCCTCTTCGACGCTGACGCCCAACTTTTCGGCAATGCGGCCGATCGCTTCACGCGCCGCTGCGGCGTCGAGCGTCATGCCGCCGCCGAGAAAGTACGCCGGGTCGAGGTAACCGAGCACCAGATCGGCGTCGGTGACCGTGGGCTCGGTGCCACCGCGGCCGTAACACGCGGGCCCGGGCTCGGACCCGGCCGAGTCGGGGCCGACGGTCAGCAGCCCGAGCGCGTCGATCCGGGCGATCGACCCGCCGCCGACACCGATCTCGATCATGTCGATGACCGGCACCTGCACCGGCAGCCCGGACCCGGGCAGCAGCCGGTACTTCCGGTCCACTTCGAACTGGTGCGTCACGAGCGGCGCGCCGTCGGCGATCAGGCAGAGTTTCGCGGTGGTGCCGCCCATGTCGAAGGCCAGCAGGTCGGCGGGCCCCAGCGACGCGGCGGCGATCGCGCCGCCGGCCGGCCCGGACTCGAGGATGCGGATGGGGTACCGGGCCGCGGTGTCCACAGTGGCCAGACCGCCGTTGGACAGCATGATGTGCGGCGCGCCGGTGACACCGAGGCGGCGCAACCGGTGTTCCAGATCGCGCAGATACCGCTCGGTGAGGTCCTGGACGTAGACGTTCGCGACCGTGGTCGACGTGCGCTCGAACTCGCGGATCTCGGGCACGACCTCCGACGACAGCGCGACCCGCAGCCCGGGCGCGACCTCGGCGAGCACCTCGGCCGCGCGCCGTTCGTGAGCCGGGTTGGTGAAAGCGTGCAGAAAGCAGATCGCGACCGCACCGATCCCGCGGGCCGCCAGCTCGCGCCCGAGCTTTCTCGTATACCCTTCATCGAGTCCGATGTGGACGGACCCGTCGGCGAGGATCCGTTCCGGGACGTCGAAGCGCAGGTGCCGCGGAACCAGTGGCTCGGGCAGCTCGATGGCCAGGTCGTACAGCTCGTACCGGTGCTCGCGGCGCATTTCGAGGACGTCGCGGAACCCGGCGGTCGCGAGCAGTGCGGTGCGCGAGCCCTTGCGCTCGATCAGCGCGTTGGTCACCAGGGTCGTCCCGTGCACGACCTGCTCGACGTCGCTCGCGGCGATCCCGGCGCCGGTGAAGAGCGCGGCCAGGCCCTCCTCGACCGCGCGGGCCGGCTCGTCGTGCGTGGTCAGCACCTTGCCGACGGCGACGATCCCGGTGCCGTCCACCGCGCAGAGGTCGGTGAACGTGCCCCCGATGTCGACGCCGACCTTCACTTCCGGTACCACCGCGGCGAAGTGTTCAGCGGCGGCTTCAGCTTGGCCTTCACGACCAGCACGTTCGGCTCGTCCGACTCGACGAACTCCCCGAGCAGCCGCCGGAACGCGCGCCCGAAACCGGACACGCGGTCGGCGTGCACCCCGAAGGAGCGGGCCAGGCCGACGAAGTCGGGGCTGTCCCAGTCGACCCCGCGGCGCGGCAGGCCTTCCCGCTCCTGGTCGTAGCGCAGCATGCCGTAACCGCCGTCGTCGACCACGACCACTGTGACCGGCAGCTGCTCCTGCGCGAGCGTCGCGAGATCACCGCAGGCGTAGAGGAAACCGCCGTCACCGGTGATGCAGATGGCCCGGCCGGTGCCGGCCGCGGCGGCGCCGAGCGACGCCGGGAAGCCGTAACCGAGGGTGCCCCAGCCCATCGGGTAGGCGAGCTTGCGCGGCGCCCGCACCCGGTGGAAGCCGCCGACCCAGTAACCGGCGACGCACATGTCGGACACCAGTACCGCGTCCGTCGGCAGCACCTCGTCCAAAGTGGACAGCAGGTCGAAGGCCTGCGGCTCCTCCTCGCGGATCCGCTGGCGGACCCGGCGCCCGATGCCGGCCAGCCGCAGCGTGATGTCGTCGAGGCCGTCCCGCTGCTTCGGCAGCAGCCGCTCGACGATCGCGCGCGCGTCCCCGACCAGCGTCAGGTCCGGCGGGTAGTTCTTGGCGGCGTCGTCGGCGTCGACGTTGATCGCGATGAGCTGGGGCGGCTGGGGCATCAGCCAGTTCTGCGTCATCAGGCCGTCGAAGTCGGTGCCGATGGCGAGCACGACGTCGGCCTCGTCCCACAGCTCGCCGACCTCCGGCGTGTGCACCGGGTTCGGCGCCAGGCACGGGTGGTCGAGCGGCAGCAGGCCGCGGGCGGCGAACGTGGTGATCACCGGCGCGGCCAGCTTCTCCGCGAGCGCCCCGATCGCTTCGCCCGCGCCCGAACGCAGCGCGCCGCCGCCGGCCCAGATCAGCGGGCGCCGCGCATCCGACAGCAGCGCCTCGGCGCGGGCGAGGTCGGGAACGTCGCTCTCGGGCTTGCGGTGCGGCGCGGGCGGCCGCCGGTGCGGCACGGACTCGCGCAGGTAGTCGGTCGGCACGCCGAGGTACACCGGGCCGCTCTGGGGCTGCAGCGCGAGGCGCGCCGCGCGGTGCACGGTTGTCCCGATCTGGTCGGCCGCGCGGACGGTGAAGCCGCCCTTCGTGATCGGCGCGAACATCGCCTGCTGGTCGGACGTCTCGTGCAGCACCCCGCGCACGACGCCGGGGCGCCGCAGCGTCGAGGGGATGTCGGTGGCGATGACCAGCACCGGAGCGGCGGACGCCATGGCCTCGCCGACCGCCCCGAGTGTGTTGGCGGCGCCGGGCCCGGTGGTGACCAGCGCGACGCCGAGCTTCCCGGTGGCGCGGGCGTACCCGTCGGCGGCGTATCCGGCGGTCTGTTCGTGGCGGACCCCGACGAGCTTGATGCCGACCTCGGCGAACGCCTCCCACAAGGGCAGGTTGTGCACCCCCGGCAGGCCGAAGGCGATCTCCGTTCCCAGCGCCTTCAGCGCGTCCGCCAGCTCCCGCGCACCACTCACAGCCACGGCCCGGATACTGCCAGATCGTTGAACGATCTGGCAATCAGCCCCTAGACGATGTGGTGCTCCGCCGGTGCGCTATCGGCCGCCGCGAACCGGCGGACGTCCAGCTCGGCGATGTCCACCGACGTCGGCCGCCCCAGGTAGAGGTCCCGGATCAGCTCCCCGGTGGCCGGGCCCATCTGGAAGCCGTGGCCGGAGAAACCGGTCGCGTAGAAGAACCGCGACAGGAGGACGCTTTCCCCGATGATCTGGTTGCGGTCCGGCGTCATTTCGTACAGCCCGGCCCAGGCCGTGCGGATGCCGGCGCCCAGCACGGCCGGGATCCGCCGCCCGGCCAGCTCGGCCAGCCGCGGCAGCCACTCGCCCGCCTCGTAGTGCGTGCCGAAGCCCGGGAAGCCGTCGTCCTCGCAATAGGACATCGCCAGACCTGCACCTTCGCGGTGGAAGTAGAACGCCGACGGCAGCTCGATGGTCAGCGGCACCGACTCCGGCAGCCCGGGCACCGGTCCGGTGAACACGACCTGCCGCCGGAAAGGACGCACCGGCAGCTCCAGCCCGGCCAGCTCCCCGACCCGGCCCGACCACGCCCCCGCCGCGCACACCACCGCGCCGGTCCGCACGAACCCCGCCGTCGTGCGCACGCCGGTCAGCGTGTCACCGTCCCGCTCGATCCCGGTGACCTCGACGCCGGTCCGGAGCTGCGCGCCGCGGGCGCGTGCAGCTCCGGCATACCCCTGGACGACCGCGTCCGGCGTCGCCTTCGCGTCGTCCGGCGACCAGAGCGCCGCGACGACACCCTCCGGTTCGAGGAGCGGAAGGACGTCCCGCACCTCCGCGGGGTCGAGCAGGTAGCTCCGGACGCCGTGCGCGCGCTGCAGCTCCGCGCAATGTCCGATTGCGGGCACGTCCGCCGGGTCGGTGATCAGGTAGAGGTAACCGTCGCGGCGGAAGTCGATCTCGGTGCCGAACCGCTCCCGGAAAGCGCTGTATTCCGCGAGCCCGCGCAGCCCGAGCTCGACGTTCACGGGCTTGGTGAACGACGACCGGATGCCGCCCGCGGCCTTCGCCGTCGAGCCCCCACCCAGCCCGTCGCGTTCCAGCAGCAGGACGTCGACGCCGACCTCGGCCAACCGGAACGCGCAGCTCACCCCGATCACCCCGCCGCCGATCACCACGGCTTCGGCCATCTGTGGCAGGGACGTTTCCCCGGCGCGGCGGACGGTCATACTCGCCAATGTAGAACGTGATCCACCGGTGGCACCCGAACGCGTAGAGTCGGCCCACCGGGGCAGCGACGCTCCGCGCGCGGAAGGTGGTACCCGATGCCGATGATGCCGGTGACCGACTCGATGTTCCTCCTGGTGGAGTCGCGCGAGCACCCGATGCACGTCGGCGGCCTGCAGCTGTTCAAGAAACCGGACGGCGCCGGCCCGGACTACTTGAGCGGCCTCCGCCGGAACCTGCTCGATTCGGACAACATGCGGCCGATCTTCCGCCGCCGCCCGGCACGTCCGGTGAACACGCTCGGGCACGTCGCCTGGTCGACCGACGCCGAGCTCGAGCTCGACTACCACTTCCGGCACTCCGCGCTGCCGCAGCCGGGCCGGATCCGCGAGCTGCTGGAGCTCGCCGGGAGGTGGCACGGCACCCTGCTCGACCGGCACCGGCCGCTGTGGGAGATCCACCTCGTCGAAGGCCTGGCCGACGGCCGGTTCGCCGTCTACACCAAGGTCCACCACGCGCTGATGGACGGCGTCTCGGCGCTGCGCCACTTGCAGGGCACGCTGTCGGACGACCCGTCGGACATGGATTGCCCGCCCTGGTGGGGCACCCGGCGCAAACCGGGCGAAGGCCGCACCAGGCACCCGCGGTCGCTGCTGGACACCGCCGGCAGGACGGTCAACCAGATCGCGAGCCTGGCGCCGGCCGCGGTGAAGGTGGCGAGGGAGGCGTTCAGCGAGCACACGGTGACCCTGCCGGGCCAGGCACCGCGGACGATGTTCAACGTGCCGATCGGCGGCGCGCGCCGGTTCGCGGCGCAGTCGTGGTCGCTCGACCGCGTGCGGCAGGTGGCCAGCGCGGCCGGGGTGTCGCGCAACGACGTCGTGCTCGCGATGTGCTCGGGCGCGCTGCGGGACTACCTCATCGAGCAGCGCGCGCTGCCGGACGCGCCGATGATCGCGATGGTGCCGGTTTCGTTGCGCCGCAAGACCGACCCGGGTGAGGCGACGGGCAACAACATCGGCGCGCTGCTGTGCAACCTGGCCACCGACCTGCCGGACGCGGGCAAGCGCCTGGGCGCGATCCACCAGTCGATGCGCAACGGCAAGCGGCTGTTCTCGGAGCTGACGCCGTTGCAGACGTTGCTGCTGTCCGGGATCAACGTGGCGCAATTGGGCGTTTCGCCCATACCCGGCGTCGTGAACAACACGCGGCCGCCGTTCAACCTGGTGATCTCGAACGTGCCCGGCCCGCGCAAGCAGATGTACTGGAACGGCGCGCAGCTCGACGGCATTTACCCGGCGTCGGTGCTGCTCGACGGCCAGGCCGTGAACATCACGCTCACCAGCAACGGCGACAACCTCGACTTCGGCATCACCGGCTGCCGCCGCAGCGTCCCGCACCTGCAGCGCATCCTGACGCACCTCGACACGGCGCTGGTGGAGCTGGAAGCCGCCGTCAAGTAGGTCTGTCCGAAGTGGACTAGGCGACGCCCTCCGGCGCGGCGCCGGCGATCTGCACGGCGTCGGCGGTGATGCGGTCGATCTCGGCCAAGTCGTCCGACGTCAGCGTGATGTCGGCCGCGGCGAGACTCGCCTCGATGTGCTGCGGCTCGCGCGCCCCGACGATGGCGGCGTGCACGCCGGGCCGCGCGAGCGTCCAGGCGATGGCGAGCTGAGCGACGCTGATGTCCCGTTGCGCGGCGAAGGCCTGGAGTTCGTCGACGATCTTCAGGTTGCGGCGCAGGTTGTCTCCCTGGAACGCACTCGACCTCGACCGCCAGTCGGCGCTTTCGAACGTGCTGTCCGGGGTGAACGCGCCGGTCAGCAGGCCGCTGCCGAGCGGGCTATAGACGAACACGCCGATGTCGTGCGTGCGGGCGTAGGGCAGCGGGTCGGTCTCGATGCCGCGGCGGAAGAGGTGGTACGGCGGCTGCAGCGTCTCGACCGGCCGCGTCTCGTCGAACGCGGCCAGCTGCGCGGCGTTGTAGTTGGACACGCCGACGTGCCGGACCTTCCCGGCGTCGACGAACTCCTGCATCAGCCCGGCGACCTCGGCCGCCGGGGTGTCCGGGTCGGGCCAGTGCACCTGGTACACGTCGATGTACTCGCGGCCGAGGTTGCGCAGGCTCTCGTCGAGCCCCCGGGTGAGCCACGCGCGCCGGGAGTCGCGCGGCCGTTCCGCGCGCGGGTTGATCCCACCCTTGGTGGCGACGACGACGTCTTGCTCGTTCCGCAGCGCCCGCCCGAGCAGCACCTCGGACCGCCCGCGGCCGTACGCCTGCGCGGTGTCGAAGAAGTTCACGCCGAGCGCGCGGGCGTGGTGGATCGCCGCGATCGCGGTGTCCTCGTCGAAGGCGCCCCAGTCGCCGCCGAGCTGCCACGTCCCGAAGGCGATCTTCGAGACTTCGAGGCCGCTGCGGCCCAAGACCGTCGTACGCATACGTCCAGCACAACACAGACGTCCGACCACTGCACCGATCTTCCCGGCGAGCGAAACCCCCAAATAACTCTTTGACAGTCGTCGGCCGTTGGTCAAGACTCAGACCATGTCCCTAGACGACCTCCGGGTCCTGGCTCACCCGCTACGCATGCGAATCCTTTCGCTGCTGACGGGCACGGCGATGAGCGCGGCGGAGGCAGCTCGCGAACTGGGCGAAACCCAGGCGAACATCAGCTACCACTTCCGCCGCCTGCACGACGCAGGCCTGCTGGACGTCACGGAGGAAGTCCGCATCCGCGGCGGCCGGGCCAAGCGCTACCGCCACGACCCGGACTCCGGCCGTCGCCTCACGTCCCGCGCCCCGGTCGAGGAACAGATGCTGACGAGGGCGATAGCGAGCGAACTGCTCCGCCGAGCGGAGTCACGCGCCTCGGGCCGCCCGGCATCCCTGTCGGACGCGGAACTGTGGGTGGCCCCCGAGGTGTGGTCGGATCTACTGGCCCGCGCAAAAAAACTGAGCCACGAACTCCACACCGCGGCCCAGGCCCCGCGAACTCCAGGAACAGTCCGAGTCAGCGTGAGCATGGCACTCTTCGAGCTGAAGCCGGGAGAAACCCCGTGAACACCAGCCCCACCCAGCCCCGAACGGCAGCCCCCACCCTTCCCGGGGGGCGACCCCGAACCCAGCTTACCGCTGCCTGCCTGCGAAATCGGGTGACGCGGGAATCTGTGGACAACTCCCGGCCTGTGGATGGCGAACTTGACTTCGGCGCAGAACGGGCCACCGGCGGAAGAGGCGCGATGAGCCCGCCATTCACAAACGCCATGCCGTGCTCACCAACCCCGGCCACGCCCCCGGCAGAGATGAGCCCGCCTCCCGCGAACGCCGCCCCGCCGGCGGAGAGCTCGCGATGAGCCTGCCGTTGCTCGCTCCGCTGCGGGAGCACCGGTTCCGCGCCCTCGTCACCGGCCGGACCTTCGCCGACTTCGCCAACGCCGTCGCGCCGTTCGCGCTGGCCTTCGCCGTGGTCGACCTGACCGGGTCGGCCGTCGACCTCGGGATCGTCGTCGGGGCGCGGTCGGTCGCCAACATCCTGCTGGTGCTGTTCGGCGGCATGCTCGCCGACCGGCTGCCGCGGTCGGTGATCCTGCAGGGCACCGAGACCGCCGCCGCGCTGACCCAGGCCACCATCGCCGCGAGTGTCCTCTGTGGATTCGCCTCGGTGCCGCTGCTGGTCGGCCTCAGCCTGGTCAACGGCGCCGTCTCGGCCATCTCGCTGCCCGCGGCCGCCTCGCTCACGCCGTTGACCGTGCCCCCCACCCTCCTCACCCAGGCGAACGCACTGGTCCGGCTCCTGTCGAACGTCGGCCGGATCGCCGGCGCCAGTCTCGCCGGGATCCTGGTCGCCGTCGCCGGTTCCGGCTGGGCACTCGCCGGCAACGCGCTGCTGTTCGTCGCCGCCGCCCTGTCCTACCACCGCATCCGTCTCCCGGGCGGCGACCGCATCCCCGGCAGCCACCCCCTCGCCGAACTCGCCGAGGGCTGGCGCGAGTTCCGCGCCCGGTCCTGGGTGTGGTTGGTCGTGCTGCAGTTCATGCTCGTCAACGCGGTCAACTCGGGCGCGATCGTGGTGATCGGCCCGCTGGTCGCCGACGACACGTTCGGCCGCACCGGCTGGGGCCTCGCCCTGGCGGTCCACACCGCCGGCGCGCTGCTCGGCGGCGTCATCGCGGCCCACTGGCGGCCCCACCGGATGCTGTTCCTCGGCGTCGCGCTGGTCGTGGTCGACGCGCTCCCGATGATCGCGCTCGGCGTGACGCCGTACCTGGCGCCGCTGCTGCTCGCGATGTTCCTCGGCGGTATCGCGATCGAGCAGTTCTCCGTCGCGTGGGACGTGTCGCTGCAGGAGAACATCCCGCCGCACAAACTGGCCCGCGTGTACTCCTACGACATGCTCGGCTCGTTCCTCGCCCTGCCACTCGGCCAGATCAGCGCGGGCCCGCTGGCCGAGCACGCCGGCCGCGAGCCGACGCTGATCGGCGGCGCGATCCTGATCGTCGTCACGACCGGGCTCGTGTTGTGCAGCCCGCAGATCCGCGGCCTGGTCAGACGGACGCCGGTCGCACCAGGAGGAGGTTCACCAGACTCGCGCTGAACACCACGGCGTCACCGTCGTCGACGAATTCGACACGGGTGCGCAGCACGCCCCGGTCCGGCTTCGAGCGCGAGACCCGCGCCTCGGCCACGGTCGCGCGAAGCCGCAGCACCGCACCCGGCCGGACGGGACTCGGCCAGCGCAGCTCGTCCACCCCGGGGCTGCCCAGACTGGCCACAGTGGACAAGTAGTGCGCCGCGTAGAGCTGCATCATCAGGCTCGCCGTGTGCCAGCCACTGGCGATCAGCCCGCCGAACGGGCCGGCGGCCGCGGCAGCCGGGTCGACGTGGAAGCTCTGCGGGTCGTACCGCCGGGCGAACTCCAGGATCTCGGCCTCGGTCACCTCGACGCTCCCGCAATCGTAGGTCGCGCCGGGGACGTAGTCCGCGAAGTAGCGCTCGCCGATCGGCGTGGCGAACTCGGTCGTCATGGCCGCAGCGTGCCACAAGAACACTTCGATCCGGAGCGAACGGTCCCCGGTCAAGGTCGGCACCATGCCCGGCGAACCCGACATCGCCTCGGTCGCGCAGGCGATCGGCAAACCGGCGCGGGCCGCGATGCTCCTGCAGCTGATGGACGGCGACGCGCACTCCGCTCGCGCCCTGGCAACGGTGGCGGGGATCGCGCCGTCCACCGCGAGCTCGCACCTGCGCCGGCTCCGCGACGCCGGCCTCGTGCACGCCACGGAAGCAGGCCGGCAACGGCTGCACCGGCTCGCAGGTCCGGAGGTCGCGCAGCTCGTCGAAGCTCTGACCGCGCTCGCCCCACCGCGTTTGCCGGAGCGACTGCAGCCCGACCCGCCCTCCGGACCGCTGCTGCAGGCCCGGGCCTGCTACGGACACGTGGGCGGACAGCTCGGCGCCGACGTCGCGGCCCGGCTACGCGAGGACGGCGTGATCGACGACCTCGCCCCGGGCGAATCCGGCACCGTCCACACCTTCGACCACCCGCTGCTGATCGCCCTCTGCATCTCCGCGCTGCCGGCCGCGCGCCCCGGCGTGCGGGCGTGCCTCGACTGGTCGCACGGCACCGTCCACCTCGCCGGAGCCCTGGGAGCCGCGTTGTTCACGGCCTTCCTCGCCGACGGCTGGGTGTGTCGCCGCCCGGGCGGCCGGACGCTGCGGATCACCGGACCGGGACGCCTGCAGGCTCGCCGAGCTCGAGATCAGCTGACGGCCGCCGCCTGCGCTACCGCCCCGCGCGGGGCTCCGGGGTCAGGTCGCGGTGCCCCTCCAGGCGCCACCAGCTCTCGAGCGTTTCGCGCAGGGCCTTCAGCAGTTCGCCGCCCGTCTCCAACGGGACCAGCGCGGCCGGGCCGTCGTCGACTCTCAAGGCGGCGGCCAGCCGGTCACCCTGCTCGATCAGTCCGACGACCACCCTGGTCGGTTCCCCGGCGACGTCGACGGTCGGAATAGCTCGTTCGTACCGCCAGCCTTGAGCGTTCACCCGGCCGACAGTGGCACAGCTTTCCCTGCCGCGGCCGGGGTTTCACCCTTAAGTGGTCAGGCGGGTGCCCAGGGCCGCACTTCCTCCAGCAGCTTCGCCACGGCCAGCACGAGATCGTCCGAATGCCGCGGCCCGACGATCTGCAGGCCGACCGGCAGCCCCGCCGACGTCTTCCCGGCCGGCACGCTGATCGCGGGCTGCTGGGTCATGTTGAACGGGTAGGTGAACGGCGTCCACTCCGGCCATTCGCTCATCCCGCTGCCCGGCGGCACGTTGTGGCCCGCCTCGAACGCGGGGATCGGGACGGTCGGCGTGATCAGCACGTCGTAGCGCGTGTGGAACTCGCCCATCAGGATGCCCAGCGCGGCGCGCTCGGCGGTCGCGTCGAGGTAGTCGCTCGCCGACCACGTCTTGCCCAGCTCCCAGACCTTGCGCAGGCCGGGATCGGTCCGGTCCTCGGAACCCGGCGGGAACGAGTCGAGCAGCTTCGCCGCACCGGACGACCACAGCACGTCGAACGCCCCCTTCGGGTCGGCGAACCCGGGGTCGGTCTCTTCGATGCGCAGCCCTGCATCTCCGAGCGCGCGCACCGCCGCCGCGACGACCGCGGCCACCTCCGGATCGACGTCGACGTAGCCGAGCGTCGGGGAGAACGCGGCGATCAGGCCGCGCACGTCCCGCCGGACCGCCTCGCGGAACGACGCCACGGGCGGCGCCAGTGCGGCGGGGTCGCGGTAGTCGGGGATCGACAGCACGTCCATCAACATCGCGGTGTCGTCCACCGACCGCGCCATCGGGCCGGCGTGCGACAGCGGGCCGAACGGGCTCGCCGGGTACAGCGCGATGCGGCCGTGCGTCGGTTTGAGCCCGACGATCCCGCAGAACGACGCCGGGATCCGCACCGAGCCACCGCCGTCGGTGCCGACGGACAGCTCGCCCATCCCCGCAGCCACCGCCGCCGCGCTACCGCCGCTCGAACCACCGGACGTCTTCGACGGGTCGACCGGGTTGCGCGTGATGCCCTGCAGCGGGCTGTCGGTGACGCCCTTCCAGGCGATCTCCGGCGTGGTCGTCTTGCCCAGCAGGACGAGGCCGGCCTCGCGCATCCGCGCCGCGACCGGGCTGTCGACGTCCCACGGCTGGTTCGGGTCGATGCTCTTCGAGCCCCGGACGGTCGGCCAGCCCTGGGTCAGGAACATGTCCTTGATCGACGACGGCACCCCGTCGAGCAGGCCGATCGGGTTGCCGTCGCGCCAGCGGATCTCGGACGCCTTGGCCTGTTCCAGCGCCCCGTCGGCGTCGACGAGGGTGTAGGCGTTGCACTCGCCGTCCCTCTCCTCGATGGCCTGCAGCGCGTTCTGCGTCGCCTCGATCGGTGAAAGCTCACCGGTCGCGTAGGCGGCGACGAGCTCGCTGGCGGTCAGCATCCTGTCGTTCATCCGGCTCCCTGGTTCCCCGACGGCACGTAGCCGAGCGACTTGTCGACGACATTGCGCAGCGGCTCCCCAGCGCGCCAGCGGCGGAAGTTCTCGGTGAACACCTCGACCAGCGTGTTCCGCCAGCCGATGAAGTCCCCGGACATGTGCGGCGAGACCAGCACGTCCGGCATGCTCCACAGCGGGCTTTCGGGCGGCAGCGGCTCGGTGTCGAACACGTCGAGCGCAGCTCCGGCGATGGCACCGTCGGCCAGGGCCGCGACCAGGTCGGACGTGACCACCAGCTCGCCCCGCCCGACGTTCACGAACCGGGCCGAAGGCTTCATCGCGGCGAACGCGCGCGCGTCGAACATGCCCTTGGTGTTCTCGGTCAGCGGCGCGACGGCGACGACGTAGTCGGCCTCGGGCAGGTACTCGGTGAGCTGCGCGGAGTCGTGCACGACGCCGAAGTCGGCGTCACCGATGCGGGCGCGACGGCCGGCGCCGCTGACGCGCATCCCGGCCGCGCGCAGCAGCCGGGCGATGGCCCGCCCGATCGGCCCGGTGCCGACGACCACCGCCGTACGCCCGGCGATCCGCTCGCTCTCGCGGTGCTGCCAACGACGCTCGCGCTGCAGGTCGTGCGAGCGCGCGAAGCCCTTCGCGAACGCGAGCACGACACCCAGCACGTACTCCGCGATGGCGTCATCGAAGACCCCCCGCGAGTTGGTCAGGACCACGTCGCTCTCCACGAGCCCCGGGAACAGCACGGGGTCGACACCGGCGCTGGCGATGTGCAGCCAGCGCAGCCGGTCGGCCGCGTACCAGGCGGACGGCACGGCGGTGGAGAGGAAGTCGTAGACGAAGAGCGCGTCAGCTCCGGCCAGCGCTTCCGGCAGCCCGGCCGCGTCCGTGTAACGCACGACCGCCCCGGATTCGACAGCACGCATGTCCGGTGGACGGTGCTCGCCGCAGAGCACGGCCAAGACGGGAGTTTCCCGGTTTTCCGAGGCGATCACGTTGACACGGTAAAAGCGGCTCGTATGATTGTCAACAATCCGAGGAACGACCCCCGGAGCACCGGACGTGTCATCAAGTTCAGACGTATTCCGGAGGCTGAGCCTTGGATTTCGACTTCCTGGCGTTCGAAGGCCCGCTGGCGCAACGCGGCATCGGGGTGATCGCCCCCTTCGACCTCGCCCTCGAACGCGAGCTCTGGCGGTGGGTGCCGATGGAGGTGTCGCTGCACCTCGCCCGCACGCCGTACGAGCCGGTGCCGGTCAGCATGGAGATGGCACGCCTCGTCAGCGACAGCCACCACCTGGCCAGCGCCACCCGCGACGTGCTGCACGTCGAGCCGGAGGTCGTCGCCTACCTCTGCACGTCGGGCAGCTTCGTCAACGGCGTCGACTACGAGCGCTCACTGACCAAGGCGATCTGCGACGCCGGCGCGCCGGACGCCGTCACCACCTCGGGCGCATTGGCCGAGGTGCTGCACCACCTCGACCTGCACCGCGTCTCGGTGCTCACGCCGTACGACGCCGACCTGACCCAGGCACTGCACGACTTCCTCGGCGAGCTGAACGTCGAGACCGTCGCGAGCGACCACCTCGGGCTGGGCGGCGGAATCTGGAAGGTCAGCTACCGGACCATCGCCGAACGCATCCTCGCCGCCGACCACGGTGAGGCCGAAGCGATCTTCGTCAGCTGCACCAACCTCCCGACCTACGACCTGATCGAGCCCCTGGAAACCGCCCTCGGCAAACCGGTGCTCACAGCCAACCAGCTGACCATGTGGGCATGCCTTCGCCGCATGAACCTTCCCATCGTCGGACCCGGGAAGTGGCTTCGTGACGTGTCGTGAAGGGTTTCCTTGACCTTCCCTCTAGGGTTGTCGACAATTTGCGTCCCTCCGGAGGTTCCGTGACCACGATCGGCTTCATCTACCCCGACCACGCGGCCGAAGACGACTACCCGCTCGCCGAGCAGCTGCTCGGCGGGATGGCCGCCGACGAAGGCGACATCCGCCTCGCGGTCGAGCACATCTACGGCACCGACAAGCACGCGGTCGCCGAACTGCTGGACCTCGGCAGCGAAAGTCGCCTCGCCGAAGGCGCCTCCCTGCTCAAGAAGCACGAGCCCGACGCGGTCATCTGGGCCTGCACCAGTGGCAGCTTCGTCTACGGCTGGGACGGTGCCCAGGATCAGATCGACCGACTGAGAGCCGTCGCCGGCGTGCCGGCTTCGAGCACCTCCTTCGCGTTCGTGCACGCCGCGCGCGCCCTCGACGTCAAGCGGGTCGCCGTCGCCGCGAGCTACCCGGACGACATCGCCCTGCTGTTCGCCGACTTCCTCAAGGCCGGCGGCATCGAGGTCGTCTCGATGGCCAGCGCCGACATCGTCACCGCGGCCGAGGTCGGCGCACTGACCTCGGAGGCCGTCGTCCGGCTCGCCGTGAGCAACGACCACCCGGACGCCGACGCCGTGCTGGTGCCGGACACCGCGATGCGGACGCTTCAGGAGATCAACGCCGTCGAAGCCGCGCTGAAGAAGCCCGTGCTGACCGCCAACCAGGTCACCGTCTGGGAGGGCCTGCGCCTGACCGGGCGGCACCGCCTCGTCCGCTCGCTCGGTGCGCTGTTCCGGCATCTGCCGGGCGGAGGCGCCTGACATGGCTCTGCCACCGGGCATGCTGCCCGAGATCGAACCGGTCAGCCGCGAGTCGACGGCCGCGGTCATCGCGCGCCAGCTACGCGACGCGATCATGACCGGCGCCCTGCCGCCGGGCACCCAGCTCGGCGAGACCGAGCTGGCCGCCCGGTTCCAGGTGTCACGGGGGCCGCTCCGGGAAGCCATGCAGCATCTGGTGTCCGAGGGACTGCTGCGCAGTGAACGGCACCGCGGCCTGTTCGTGATCGACCTCGAGCCCGGCGACGTCTACGACATCTACGCAGCTCGCTCGGCGATCGAGCGCGCTGCGATGCTGCGCGCCATCCGCGGCGGGGAACGCGACCGGATCGCCGAGGTGCTCGAGCGGACCGTCGTCGAGATGGCGGCGGCCGCAAGCGACGACGACCCGAGCGCGCTTTCGACGGCGGACCTGAAGTTCCACGAGGCCCTGATCAACGCCTCCGGCAGCAAACGGCTCGTCCGCATGGCCCGCACCCTGCTCATCGAGACCCGGATGTGCCTGACCGCGCTGCAGGGCACCTACCAACGGGTCGAGGAACGCGTGGACGAGCACACGAAGCTCATCCACGCCCTCCGCGAGGGCGACGAGGAGACGGCGCTGGCCCTCCTGGACGCCCACATGGAGGACGCGGTGCAGCGACTCGCGCCGGGCACCAGCCTCGTGGACGGACACGCGCCACCGGTGCCCTGACGCCCGGCCGAGCACACCCGCCGCCCGTCCGAGCACGCGGCTTCCCTTTGCCCGCGCCGTCGACGCCCGTGCTCGGAGCGCCGACGCGCGTGACCGCAGAGTCGGCACACGTGATCGACCAGCCGACACACGTGCTTGAAGGGGCGGCACGCTTTCCCGGCCGGGCGGCTCGGGCGTCCGGAAGGACGACACGCGTACCTGGACGGACGGCACGGGTACCGGGAAGCAGCCGACCGGCACCGCGCAGCGGCAGTCAGTGGCCATGACGCACCCCCAGGACCGGCTGACCGCCGAAGCCGTCGCGGAAGTCGGACGACCACGGCCAGCGGCCCTGGTCGTCCGCGTGGACCAGTTGCAACGCACGGATTTCCGGGCCGTACAACGCGACCGCGAACACGAGGTGCGCCGACGGCTCCGCGAGCGGGACGACCTCGATCAGCGGGCCGCCGCGCAGCGGAATCCGTTCGCCGGGCTCGGGTGGCGAAGCGTGCAGGGAATGGCTCGCCAGGTCGTTGAGCAGGTTTGCCGCCGCTCCCAACGGAAGCCCGGTCACGACCAGCTCGGGCAGGCCGTACCCGCTGAGCCCGATCGTGTAGGCCCATGGCGGGTACGGCCCGGCGCCTTCCACGCCCTGCACGAGCCAGCCCCGGTCGGCCACGCCTTCCCGGAGCCGTGCCAGGTACCCGGATCTGTCCGGGTCTTCGCACTGCTGACACATCGGTGTTTCCTCCCCCTCGGTGGACTTGCGACCACCGTGCCGGGGAGCACCGACAAAAACTCAGCCCAGCGCTTCGGCCACTGCCGTGCCGAGCCGTTCTGTGGTATCGCTGCCGCCGAGGTCCGGCGTGCGCACCCGGCCCTCGTCGAGCACCCGGTCCACCGCGGCGCGGATTGCTTGCGCGGCAACGGTTTCGCCCAGGTGTTCGACCAGCATCGCGGCCGCCAGAATCTGCGCCACGGGGTTGGCGATACCCTGGCCGGCGATGTCCGGAGCACTCCCGTGGACCGCTTCGAACATCGACGGAGATTCACCCGATGGGTTGATGTTGCCGGACGGTGCCATGCCGAGGCCGCCGGTGATCGCGGCCGCGAGGTCGCTCAAGATGTCGCCGAAGAGGTTCGACCCGACGATGACGTCGAGCCGGTCCGGCGCCTGGACCATGCGCGCCGCCAAGGCGTCCACGTGCATCTGTTCACTGTGGACGTCCGGGTACTCGGCCGCGACCTCGGCGAAGATCTCGTCCCAGAACGGCATCGAGTGGATGAGCCCGTTCGACTTCGTCGCCGAGCAGACGCGCGAAGACCGCGTCCGCGCGAGTTCGAAGGCGTAGCGGATGATCCGTTCGACGCCGACGCGGGTGAACACCGACTCCTGCAGCACGAACTCGTCCGGCCGCCCGGCGTTGTGCCGCCCGCCGATCGCGGAGTACTCCCCTTCGGAGTTCTCCCGGACGATCACCAGTTCCAGCTCTTCGGCTTTACGCCCGGCCAGCACCGACGTCGTGCCCGGCAGCAGCCGCACCGGGCGCAGGTTGACGTACTGGGAGAACGCGCGCCGCAGCGGGATCAGCAGGCCCCACAGGGAAACGTGGTCCGGGACGCCGGGGAAGCCGACCGCGCCGAGCAGGATCCCGTCGAACGCCGAGAGCTGCGCGACGCCGTCGTCCGGCATCATCGACCCGAGCTGGGCGTAGCGCTCGCAGCTCCAGTCGAACTCGGCCCATTCCAAGGAGAAGCCGAACTTCGCCGACGCGGCGTCGAGGACCTTGCGGGCCTCGACCGTCACGTCGACGCCGATGCCGTCGCCGGGGATGCTCGCGATGCGGTACGAGGTCACAGGGCCACCGCGATGTACTTGATCTCGAGGAACTCGTCGATGCCGAACGAGCCACCCTCGCGGCCGAGCCCGGACTCCTTGATCCCGCCGAACGGCGCCGCCGGGTTCGACACGATGCCCTGGTTCAGGCCGATCATGCCGGCTTCGAGCGCCTCGGAGACGCGCAGCGCGCGCTTGAGATCGCTGGTGTAGAGGTAGGAGACCAGGCCGAATTCGGTGTCGTTGGCCTTCGCCACCGCTTCTTCTTCGGTGTCGAAGGCCGTGATCGGCGCGACCGGGCCGAAGATTTCTTCGTGCGTCAGTCGCGCTTCCTGCGGGACGTCGGTGAGGACCGTGGCCTGGTAGAAGTGGCCCGGGCCGTCGACGCCGGCACCTCCGGTGAGCACCTTCGCGCCGCGGTCGGTGGCGTCCTTGACCAGCTCGGTCACCTTGGTGACGGCGGCCTCGTCGATCAGCGGGCCGACGACGACGTCCTTCTCCGTGCCGCGGCCCATCGGCAGCGCCTGCATCCGCTCGGTCAGCCGCCGCGAGAACTCTTCGACGACGCCGCGCTGCACGTAGAACCGGTTCGCCGCGGTGCACGCCTCGCCGATGTTGCGCATCTTCGCGAGCATCGCGCCTTCGATGGCGGCGTCCATGTCGGCGTCCTCGAAGACCAGGAACGGTGCGTTCCCGCCCAGCTCCATCGACGTCCGCAGCACCTTGTCGGCGCACTGTTCAAGCAGCTTGCGGCCGACGCCGGTGGAGCCGGTGAAAGAGAGCTTGCGGGCGCGGCCGTCGCGGATCAGGGGTTCCATCACGCCGCCGGAGTCGGTGGTCGTGACGACGTTGAGCACGCCCTCCGGCAGCCCGGCCTCGGCGAGGATGCCCGCCAGCGCGAGCATCGACAGCGGTGTCTGCGCGGCTGGCTTGATCACCGAGGTGCAGCCCGCGGCGATCGCCGGGCCGATCTTGCGGGTGCCCATCGCCATCGGGAAGTTCCACGGCGTGATCAGGATCGTCGGGCCGACCGGCTGCTTGGTGATGAGGAAGCGGCCCGAACCGTTGGGCGCGGTCGCGTAACCGCCCTCGATCCGGACGGCCTCCTCGGCGAACCAGCGGAAGAACTCGGCGGCGTAGGCGATCTCGCCCTTCGACTCCGCCAGCGGCTTGCCCATTTCGAGCGTCATGAGCAGGGCGAGCTCGTCCTGGCGCGTCATCAGCAGCTCATACGCCCGGCGCAGGATTTCGCCGCGTTCGCGAGGCGCCATCTTCGCGAAATCCGCCTGCGCGGCGACCGCGGCGTCCAGGGCGGCGACGCCGTCCGCCGGGGAGGCGTCGGCGACCTGGCACAGCTCCTTGCCGGTCGCCGGGTCCAGGACCGGGAAGGTCTTCCCGGCCTCGGCGGTGACCCACTTGCCACCGATGAACAGTTCCTTGCCGACCGCGTCGACGACGCCGGACTCGGTGCTCGCGCTCATCCCGACTGCTCCTCACGTGTTGTCCCGAGGGCCATGCTATGGATATTGTCAACAATCGACAACCCGCTCAACCGACCAAGGAGCACGCTGCCATGGCCCAGCTATCTCCGCTGCTCAAGCAGGCAACGCCCGTCGTGGTCGACCACGGTGAAGGGGTTTACCTCTACGACGTCGACGGCAAACGCCACCTCGACTTCACCGCCGGCATCGGCGTCACGAGCACCGGGCACTGTCACCCGCACGTCGTGCGGGCGGCGCAGGAGCAGATCGGCAAGCTCGTCCACGGGCAGTACACGACGGTGATGCACCAGCCGCTGCTCGAACTCACGAAGCGCCTCGGCGACGTCCTGCCGAGCGGTCTCGACTCGCTGTTCTTCGCGAACTCCGGGAGCGAGGCCGTCGAGGCCGCGCTACGGCTCGCGCGGCAGGCGACGAAACGCCCGAACGTCATCGTCTTCCAGGGCGGCTTCCACGGCCGGACCGTCGCGGCGGCGTCGATGACGACGTCCGGGACGCGGTTCAGCGCGGGCATCGGCCCGCTGATGTCCGGCGTGCACGTGGCGCCGTTCCCGTACGCCTACCACTACGGCTGGGACGAGCAGACCGCGACGAAGTTCGCGCTGCGCGAGCTGGACTACCTGTTCCAGACCGTCAGCGCGCCGAACGAGACCGCCGCGATGTTCGTCGAGCCGGTGCTCGGCGAGGGCGGCTACGTCCCGGCGAACACCGAGTTCATGGCCGGGCTGCGCGAGCGCGCCGACCGGCACGGGATCCTGCTGGTCGTCGACGAGATCCAGACCGGCTTCGGCCGCACCGGGAAGTTCTGGGGGCACGACCACTTCGGCGTCTCCCCCGACATCGTGCTCATCGCGAAGGGCCTGGCGAGCGGCTTCCCGCTGTCCGGCATCGCCGCTTCGCAGGAGCTGATGGCGAAGGCACTCCCGGGCTCGCAGGGCGGGACGTACGGCGGCAACGCCGTTTCGTGCGCCGCCGCGATCGCGACGCTCGAGGTGATCCAGCAGGAGAACCTCGTCGAGAACGCCGCGGAGCGCGGGCAGCAGCTGCTCGACGGCGCACGGCTGATCGCGGACAAGACGCCGGCGATCGGCGAGGTGCGCGGGCTCGGGCTGCTGGTCGGCTCGGAGTTCACGACCGCCGACGGCGAGCCGGACCCGGCGACCGCCGCGGCCGCGCAGCAGACCGCGGCCAAGAACGGCCTGCTGCTGCTCACGTGCGGGCCGTACATGAACGTGGTCCGGATGGTGCCGCCGCTGGTGGTCACCGCCGAGCAGGTCGACGACGCGCTGCGCATCTGGAGCGAGGTCGTCGCGTCCGTCACGGGGAGCTGAGGATGGCCCGGTACGTCACGATCACCCTCGACAAGCGCGGGATCTCCTGCCGGGCGCGGCTGCTCGACGACGAGGCGCCGCGCACCTGCAAAGCGGTGTGGGACGCGCTGCCGCAGAGCGGCTCCGCCTACCACGCGAAGTACGCGCGCAACGAGGTCTACACGCTCGTGCCGCCGTTCGCGGAGCCGAAGCCGGGGCGGGAGAACCCGACGATCACGCCGATCCCCGGCGACGTCGTGTACTTCGGGTTCGAGCCGTGGGAGATCGGCAATCCCGCGTACGGCTACGACGACGGCAGCGAGGCCCACAGCGACCAGGGCGCCACCGACCTCGCGATCTTCTACGGGCGCAACAACCTGCTGATCAACGGCGACGCGGGCTGGGTGCCCGGCAACGTGTTCGCCACGATCGAGGAGGGCCTGGCCGAGATGGCCGCGGCCGCGCAGGACCTCTGGCTACGGGGTGTCGAGGGCGAGACCCTCTCGTTCGCCCGAGCCTGAAACCCTTACCCGTCAAGGGGACGCCGGGTGCGATTACCGCACCCGGCGTTCCCTTTTCATGCCTTCCATCACTCGAAAGGGTGATCGTCGGAGTTTCACCTTTCGTGGCCGGTGATCACCAGATCGAGCTACGCGACTGCCCAGGATGCCGGATCAAGGTGGGAATTACCGACAGTGATCAACGTCCTGGTTGCTACCCAGAGTGGCTGACCGCCAACCAGGGCACCCCGGCGTCAAACACGAAGGGATTACGTGTTTAGCATGGGAAGATTCCGCGGCGGCGGGATTCCCCGGAATGGACTCTTTGACAGTTCGCCAGCACGGTGAAAACCTGATTCAGCTCCTCGCGAGAGCAACTCCAGGGAATCAGGAAATATTCATTAAGGAGCCTTTCCATGCAGATGTTCGCCCAGCACGCGCACCACGCCCACGACATCCTCACGGGCGTTCTCGCGCACCTGGCGCACGTCCTCGGCTGGCTGGTCTGACCTAGGTGAGACAGACGGCCCGGTCGCGGGAAACCGCGGCCGGGCCGTTTCACGCGACTTCGGACAACTGCGCGAAATCGTCGCCGGAAAGCGTCAGCTCCGCAGCAGCGCAATTCTCTTCGAGGTGCGCGAGCGACGACGTGCCGGGAATCGGGATGACCGCCGGCGAACGGCGCAGCAGCCACGCGAGGGACACCTGAGCGGGTGTCGCGCCGAGATCGGCCGCGACCTTTCCGAGCACGCCACCGGCCGTCGCGTGACCACCGTTCGCGATCGGCAGCCACGGGATGAACGCGATCCCCTCGCGCTCGCAGTGATCAAGGACGTCGTCGGACGCCCGGTCGGTCAGGTTGTAGCGGTTCTGCACGCTCGCGATGGGCGCGACCGTCCGCGCTTCTTCGAGCTGCGCGACGCTGACCTCGGACAGCCCGATCCGCGCGACCTTGCCCTCCTCCCGCAATCGGACAAGCGCGCCGACCTGCTCCGCTAGCGGCACCTGCGGGTCGAGCCGGTGCAGCTGCAGCAGGTCGAGGCGGTCGACGCGCAGGCGTCGCAGCGAGAGCTCCGCCTGCTGCCGGAGGTACTCGGGCCGGCCGAGCGGGACCCACTCGCCGCGGCTCGGGCGCGCATGCCCGCACTTCGTCGCCACGAGCAGCTCCGGATACGGGTGGAGCGCCTCCGCGAGCAGCTCCTCGTTCAGGCCCAGGTCGTAGGCGTCGGCGGTGTCGAAGAAGGTGACGCCGAGCTCGGCGGCCCGGCGCGCGACGGCCGCAGCTCCGGGCGGAACGTGGTCCCACTCGGTCAGCCGCATGGCGCCGAACCCCAGGCGGCGCACGGAAAAGCCGTCTTCGAAGGTGTACGTCGATGTCATGCCGGAAGCCTCACCCCGGCCGCCGTCACCCGCCAGAGATTTAGCCTGAGCTAAATCCTGATTCGCCCGCCAAATGTGAAACATCTTCATGGCGGCGTACTGGCGGTACGTACTACGCTGCGGTCACCACAGCAACGGCGCGGAGGAGAGACTCTCGATGGGCGACGTGGCGGCACGGCTGGCCGAGATCGTCGGGGACAAGAACCTGCTCACGGGCGAGGCGATCTCCGAGGACTACGCGCACGACGAAGCGCTGACCGCGGAGCCGCAGATGCCCGCGTACGTCGCGAAGCCGGCTACGGCCGAAGAAGTCGCGGAGTTGCTGAAGGCCGCTTCAGAGCACAGCGTCCCGGTGACGGCGCGCGGTTCTGGCAGCGGTCTGTCCGGCGCTGCGCGGCCGCGTGCAGACGGGCTCGTCATCTCCTTCGAGCGCATGAATGCCGTGCTCGAGGTCGACACCGGCAACCACGTCGCCGTCGTGCAGCCCGGGGTGACGCTCGCCGAACTCGACGTCAAGACGGCCGAAGCCGGGCTCAGCTACACCGTCTATCCCGGCGAGCTGAGCGCGAGCGTCGGCGGGAACGTCGGCACCAACGCCGGCGGGATGCGCGCGGTGAAGTACGGCGTCACCCGCAACAACGTCCTCGGCCTGCAGGCCGTGCTGCCGACCGGCGAGGTCGTCCGCACCGGCGGCAAGACGTCCAAGGTGTCGACCGGCTACGACCTCACCCAGCTGATCATCGGCTCCGAGGGCACCCTCGCGCTGGCCACCGAGATCATCGTCAAGCTGCACCCGAGGCTCACCCACGGCGCCACCGTGCTCGCCCCGTTCGGTGACTTCGACCAGGTGATGGCCGCCGTGCCGGCGATCGTCTCCAGCGGGCTCGCGCCGCACATCCTCGAGTACATCGACAACTTGACGATGGCGGCGATCGTCTACAACGAGAAGCTCGAGCTGGGTGTCCCGGACAAGATCCGCGAGGCGACCGAGGCCTACCTCGTCGTGGCGCTGGAGAACCGTGAGGGCGAGCGGCTGGAGCAGGACGTCGAGACCGTCGGCGAACTGCTCGGCGAGCTCGGCGCGACCGATGTCTACGTCCTCGACGGAGGTGCCGCGCGCAAGCTCATCGAAGCCCGCGAGAAGGCCTTCTGGACCGCGAAGGCGGCCGGCGCCGACGACGTGATCGACGTCGTCGTGCCGCGCACCGCGATGCCGGAGTTCATCAGGAAGGCGCGAGAGCTCGCGATGGCCGCGGGCGGCGGCGCGATCGGCTGCGGGCACGCCGGCGACGGCAACGTGCACCTCGGGATCTTCTGCAAGGACACGGACAAGCGCAAGCAGCTGCTCACCGACATCTTTGCCCACGCGATGCAGCTGGGCGGCGCGATCTCCGGTGAGCACGGCCTCGGCCGCACCAAGGCGGCCTACTACCAGGAACTCGAAGACCCGGCGAAGATCGAGCTGATGCGCCGGATCAAGCAGAGCTTCGACCCCGCCGGGATCCTCAACCCCGGCGTTCTCTTCACCGAAGGAACCGCATGAGCGAGCTGAACGGCGCCCAGTCCCTGATCCGCACCCTGGTCGACGCCGACGTCGAAGTGTGCTTCGCCAACCCCGGCACGTCGGAGATGCACTTCGTCGCCGCGCTGGACACCGTCCCGGAGATGCGGGGCGTGCTGGCGCTGTTCGAAGGCGTCGTCACCGGAGCTGCAGACGGATACGCGCGCATCGCCGGCAAGCCCGCCGCGACGCTGCTGCACCTCGGCCCCGGGCTTGGCAACGGCCTGGCGAACCTGCACAACGCGCGCCGCGCGAACACGCCGATCGTCAACGTCGTCGGCGACCACGCGACCTACCACAAGCAGTACGACGCGCCGCTCGAGTCGGACATCGAGTCGATCGCGAGCTCGCTCGAAGGCTGGGTGCGCCGCTCCGAGCACACCAAGGACGTCGGCGCGGACGCCGCCGCCGCGGTCGCCGCCGCGCAGGACGCGCCCGGCCGGGTCGCGACGCTGATCCTCCCCGCCGACGCTTCGTGGGGCGAAGGCGGCGAGACGTGCGCGCCGATTCCGCCGCGCGTGCCGCAGGCCGTCGACGCGACCACCGTCAAGGACGTCGCCGCGGTGTTCGGCACCGGCGAACCGGTCGCGCTCCTGATCGGCGGCGGCGCGTGCCGCGAAGAAGGACTGCGCGCGGCCAGCCGGATCGCGGCCGCGACCGGCGCGAAGGCGTTCGTCGAGACCTTCCCGTCCCGGCTCGAGCGCGGCGAGGGCCTGCCGACGATCGAGCGGCTCGGGTACCTCGCCGAGCAGGTCACCTACCAGCTCGGCGGGATCAAGCACATCGTCATCGCCGGCACGAAGGCGCCGGTGTCGTTCTTCGCCTACCCGGGCAAGCCGAGCGACCTGGTGCCGGAAGGTGCCCAGGTGCACACGCTTGCGTCGGTCGGGCAGGACGTCACGCGCGCGCTGAACGAGGTCGCCGAGCTCGTCGCCGCGGACACCGAGCCGGCGCTGCAGCAGGCGTCCCGGCCCGCACTGCCGAGCGGCCCGCTGACCCCGCAGAACTGGGTCGACGTCATCGGCGCGACGCTGCCGGACAACGCGATCATCGCCGACGAGGCCAACACGTCCGGCCTGATGCTGCCGGCGGCGACGGCGGGCGCGCCGCGCCACGACGTCCTGACGCTGACCGGCGGAGCGATCGGCTACGGCATGCCGGTGGCGACCGGCGCGGCCGTGGCGGCGCCGGACCGTCCCGTCCTGAACCTGCAGTCCGACGGCAGCGCGCTCTACACGATCTCCGCGCTCTGGACGCAGGCGCGGGAGAATCTGAACGTCACGACGGTGCTGCTCAACAACCGCGCGTACGCGATCCTGCGGCTGGAGCTGCAGCGCGTCGGGGCGCAGGGCGGCCCGAAGGCGAACGAGCTGCTCGACCTCTCGCGCCCGGACATGGACTTCGTGAAGATCGCGGAGGGCATGGGCGTACCCGCGACCCGCGCGACGACCGCCGAGGAACTCGCCGAACAGCTGCAGCGCGCGTTCGCCGAACCCGGGCCGCACCTCATCGATGCCGTGGTGCCGCCGTTGCTGTGAATCCGGCTATCCTCGCCGTCACATCGACGGCGAGGAGCGGCCATGACCGACCAGCACGCGCAGCGCGGCATCGACTTCGACCAGCCGAACGCGGCGCGCGTGTACGACTACCTGATCGGCGGCAAGCTCAACTACGCCATCGACCGGATGTTCGCGGACAAGATCCTCGCGGTGCGGCCGGAGTCCAAGGACCTGGCCCTGATGAACCGGAAGTGGCTGCGGCGCGCCGTCCGGTTCGGCGCCGAGCAGGGGATCCGGCAGTTCCTGGACATCGGCTCGGGCATGCCGACCGTCGGGCACGTCCACGAGGTCGTCCAGGCGATCGACCCGAAGTCGCGGGTGGTCTACGTCGACAACGAGCCGGTCGCCGTCGCGCACAGCGAGATCGTGCTGCAGGACGTCGAGAACGCGGTGATGGTGCAGGCGGACGCCGAGTTCCCGGACCGCGTCCTCGAGCACGACACCACCGAGATGATGCTGGACTTCGACCAGCCGGTGATGCTGATCATGGCCGCGTTCGTGCACTTCATCCCGGACGAGCGCGACCCCGCCGGCCTGATCGCCGCCTACCGGGACGCGCTGGCGCCCGGCAGCTACCTGGCCTTGTCGTCGGGCACGTTCGAGGGGCAGGGTGAAGAGGTGCGCCGCGCGGCCGAGCTGTACCAGAAGAACGGCACGAACGTGGTCGCGCGGTCCCGTGACGAGCTGAGTGCGCTCCTCGGCGGCTTCGAGCTCGTCGAGCCGGGCATCGTGTTCACGCCGCAGTGGCGACCGGACGACCCCGACGAGGTCGGCGAGCACCCGGAGCTGGCCAGCCAGCTGGCCCTGGTCGCTCGCAAGGCCTGACCGGGTGTCCGGCTATTCTCGCCTCACACCTCAGCCCGGGAGCGGCGGATGACCGAAGACGAACTCGCTAGGCGCGGCATCGACCTCGACAAGCCGAACGCGGCGCGCGTGTACGACTACATCCTCGGCGGCGAACTGAACTACGCCGTCGACCGGATGTTCGCCGAGCAGGTGCTGACGGCGCAGCCGAACGCGCGGGAGCGGGCGCAGCTCAACCGGCAGTGGCTGCGCCGCGCCATCCGGTTCGGGATGGACCAGGGCATCCGGCAGTTCCTCGACATCGGCTCGGGCATGCCGACGGTCGGGCACGTGCACGAGGTGGCGCAAGCCGCCGACCCGACGTCCCGGGTCGTCTACGTCGACAACGAGCCGGTCGCCGTGGCGCACAGCGAGATCGTGCTGGAGGACAACGAGAACGCGGCGATGGTGTTCGCCGACGCCGAGTTCCCGGACGACGTCCTCGAGCACGACACCACCGAGATGATGCTGGACCTGGACCAGCCGGTGATGGTGGTGATGGCGCTGTTCGTGCACTTCATCCCGGACGAGCGCGACCCCGCCCGGCTGCTGGGGGCCTACCGCGACGCGCTCGCGCCCGGCAGTTACCTGGCGCTGTCGTCCGCCACGCACGAGCGGCAGAGCGACGAGACGGCGCGCGCGGTGGCGATGTACAAGAAGAGCTCCAACCCGGTCATCCCGCGCTCGGCGGACGAGCTCCGCGCCCTGGTCGACGGCTTCGAGATCGTCGACCCCGGGATCGTGTTCATCCCGGAGTGGCGCCCGGACTCGCCCGAGGACGTGCCGGCGGACCCGTCGGCGTGCGGCGGTCTGGCCCTGGTGGCGCGTAAGAACTGACGGCCCCTTCACACGCAGACGCGGTTACACGACGCCGACCAGGGCCGGCGCCGGGCGTCGCTTCGGCACCAACGCGGCCAGTGCGACACCGGCCAGAGCTGCACACGCGGCCACCGCGAACGTCGCACGGAAGCCGGCCAGTGACGGCACCGCCAGGCCGCCGACGCTGATCGTCAGCTGCGCCAGCATCGCCGCCATCACCGCGCTCGAGACCGCCGTGCCGACCGACCGCATCAGCGCGTTCAGGCCGTTCGCGGACGCGGTTTCGGTGACCGGCACCGAGCCCATGATCAGCGCGGGCATCGCCGCGTACGCGATCCCCACGCCGGCGCCGATGATCACCGACGCCGTGATGAGCTCGAGCGCGTTGTCCATCAGGACGATCGCGAACGTGTACCCGACCGCGATCACCAGCGCGCCGGTCATCAGCGTCGGACGCGGGCCGAACCGGTTGATGAGCCGCGCCGAAACCGGCGAGAGCAGCATCATCACCAGGCCGTTCGGCGCGAGCGTGAGCCCGGATTCGACCATCGACTGACCGAGGCCGTAGCCGGTCGACGACGGCGCCTGCAGCAGCTGCGGGAACGACAACGCCATGGCGTACAACGCGAAGCCGACCATGATCGACGCCAGGTTCGTGAACAGCACCGGACGGCGGGAGGAGACGCGCAGGTCGACCAGCGGATCGTGCCTGCGCAGCTGGTAGGCGCCCCAGCCGAGCAGGATGACGACGGCCAGCGCGGCCAGCCCGAGCGTCGGCAGGCTGGCCCAGCCCCACGTGCCGCCCTTCACCACCGGGATCAGCAGGCAGAGCAGCCCCGCAGCGAGGCCGAACGCGCCGAAGTAGTCGAACGGTGCGGGCGTGCGTACCGGCGACTCCGGCACCACGGTGAGGATCAGCAGCGCGCAGGCCAGCCCGAGCCCGGCGGCCGTCCAGAACAGGACGTGCCAGTCGGCGTTCTCGGCGACGATGGCCGCGACCGGCAGGCCGATCGCGCCGCCCACCCCGAGCGTCGCGCTCATCAGGGAGATCGCGCCGCCGACGCGTTCGGGCGGGAGTTCGTCGCGCATGATGCTGATGCCGAGCGGGATGACGCCCATCGCGCAGCCCTGGAGGCCGCGGCCGAGGATCTGGAACGCGAGCGCGCTGGTCGTCGCGGAAACGACGGAACCCACGATGAGCACGGCGAGGCTGACGAGGATCATCCGCCGTTTGCCGTAGAGGTCGCCGAGCCGCCCGCTGACCGGGGTGATCACCGCCGCGGCGAGCAGCGTCACGGTGACCACCCACGACGCGTCGGCGGCCGAGGCGTGCAGCAGCCTCGGGAACACCGGGATCAGCGGCACGACCAGGGTCTGCATGAACGACGCCACCAGGCCGCACGAAGCGAGGACGACGACGATCGCGCGGCTGGCCCCTTCGGGACGGGACACCACACCCCCAGTGTGTATTTAGTACGCATCATGCAACTTCATGCACTGTACCTACGCGATGGGGGTTTCCGATCGAATCGTGCTTGATGCCGCACATCTCACAGCCAGGTGCGCACTCCGCCGTGCCCCGAGCAGGTGCCGGAACGGTGCTGGCTGTAGCTGTAGCTGCCGTCGTTGCAGAGGGCGGTCGCGCCGGACGGGTTGGTGCTCGGCCGGTGCACGCAGGTGCCGTCCGAGTTCCGGTAGTAGTCGGCACCGCACGCGGCCGGTTGCGGCGCGGGCTTGGCCGTGGTCTTCGGCGCCTGAGCTTTCGCCGCGGTCGTCTTCGGCGTGACGGCGTTGGGTGCGACAGCCTTGGGTGCGGTCGTCTGCGGCGCGGCCGGAACCGTCGTGGCGACCGGCACTTCGGACGTGGTGGGCGCCGCGGTCGTGACCGGAACGGAATACGCGGGCGTCGAATACGTCGACGACGGCGATTCGACGACACCGACGTTGCCGGCTTCCTTGACCTGGGGCGAACCGACACCACAGCCCGCGACCAGCAGGCCTGCCGCCAGGATCAACCCGAGCTTCTTACCCACGACCACTCCTTAGCCAAGCGAACCAATGCCGCCTAGTCGGTGACCGGAAATCGTTTGTTACAAAGGAAAATCGCGGTCGGAACCCAGTGCATTGTGGGCAAATCCCGTCCCGTCGCGCCATCCACCCGCGCGTGGCGTCCTAGACTCGCCGTATGTCCTGGTTACGGCCGTACGCCGCGGAACTCGCGGTCACCGTCGCCGTGCTCGCGGGTTCGCTGTTCGCCGTCCTGAGCGACACCGCCGAACCCGGGAACCACGTCGTGCTCGGCTGGGTCCTGACGGTCGCCTGCTGCGCCGCGCTGTTCCTGCGCCGCCGGTATCCACTGGCCGTCGCCGGGTTCGCGCTGGTCTGCTGCGCGCTCTACTACCCGCTGACCGATCCGGACGGGCTGGTGCTGCTCGCCTTCGCCTACACGCTCTACACCGCCGCCGCGGCCGGCCGGATCCGCGGCGCCGCGCTGCTGGTCGTCGCGGCGATGGCGGGTGTCGTGGTCGGCGAAATCAGCTCGCGGACCGGGCGGCACGTCGACAACTTCGCGTTCTTCCTGATGACCGGCTGGTTCGTCGCGCTCGTCGCGGGCGGCGCGGTCGTGCATTTCCGCGCTGCGGCCGAGCGCACCAAAGCAGCCGAAGCGCGGGCCGACGAACGTCTCCGCATCGCGCGAGAGCTGCACGACGCGCTGGGTCACCACCTCGCGCTGATCAACGTGCAGGCCGGAGCTGCACTGCATCGCCGTGACCCGGAGCAGGCGGAGGAAGCACTCGGGGCGATCAAGGACGCGAGCAAGACCGCACTCCAGGAGTTGCGCGCGACCCTCGGCATGCTGCGCCGGACCGGAGCGCCCGCGCTCTCCCGCGTCGCGGAGCTGGCTGAATCGGCCGGCGCGTCCGGGCTGACCGTGCGCACCGAGATCGACGGCGTCGCCCGGGACCTGCCGCCGGACGTCGAGCACGCCGCGTTCCGGGTCGTGCAGGAAGCTCTGACGAACGTCGCGAAGCACGCCGCCGCGGAGACCGTCGTCGTCCGGCTGGGATACGGCGAAACCGAGCTGTCGGTGCAGGTCGACGACGACGGACGGGGCGGCTCTGCCCCGGCGGGCAACGGGATCCGCGGTATGACCGAACGCGCGCGTGCGCTCGGCGGCGAAGTGACTGCCGCACCGCGCGAAAGCGGCGGTTTCCGGGTGCGTGCCCGGCTGCCGGTGCGATGATGGGCCGATGATCCGCGTCCTGCTCGTCGACGACCAGCGGCTGGTCCGCGCCGGCTTCCGGTCCATTTTGGACGGTGAAGCCGACATCGACGTCGTTGCCGAAGCCGCGGACGGGCGCGAAGCTCTGCAGGCCGCTCGCGAGCACAGGCCGGACGTCGTGCTGATGGACATCCGGATGCCGGTGCTCGACGGCCTGGCCGCCACCCGTTACCTCCTCGAAGACCCGACGACGGCCGGCACGAAGGTCGTCATCCTCACCACGTTCGACCTCGACGAAGACGTCTACGGCGCGCTGCGCGCCGGCGCCAGCGGGTTCCTGGTCAAGGACACCGAGCCCATGGAGCTGATCCACGCCGTGCGCGTCGTCTCGCGTGGCGATGCGCTGCTGGCGCCGTCCATCACGCGGCGGCTGATCTCCGAATTCGCCGCGCGCGTCACCCGCCCTGCGCCGTCGCCGGCGTTGGACCGGCTCACCGATCGCGAACGCGAGGTGCTGTCCCTGGTCGCGGCCGGGCTGTCGAACGCAGAGATCGCCCGCGAACTCACGCTCAGCCCGGCGACGGCGAAGACGCACGTCAGCCGCATCATGACGAAGACCGGCGCCCACGACCGCGCCCAGCTCGTCGTGCTCGCGTACGAGTCCGGCGCGGTGACGCCGCGCTGGCTCACCCCCTGAGCCCTACCCCCGCGGGAGTACGGGAAAGGCCTTAAGGGACACCGCTGGGAGCACCCGAAGTGCCCTCCGGAGCGCGACGCGGAGTAGTGCAGCTCTCGCGGATTCTTGTCCGCCATGGACACCATCACTCTCATCTCCGGCGGACGGCTGGCGCGCCTGGCCGGCTGGGCGCAACGCCACCGGTGGCTCGCCGTCGCCCTCTGGGCCCTGGTCCTCCTCGCCGTCACATTCACCTCCCGGCTCACCGGGAGCGCCTTCCACGACGACAAAGCCCCCCCCCCCCCCCCCCCGGGCACCGAGTCGCAGCAGGTCGTCGACCTCCTGAAGAACACCGCGCAGTCCGGAGCGACCGCACAGATCGTCCTGAAGGCCGAACCCGGGCTTGCCACGCAGCGAGCTGCAGTCGACGAAGTTCTGGGAAATGTCCGATTGCAGCCCCACGTGCGGGCGGTGACCGGGCCCTTCGAGACGCTGTCGCCCGAAGGCCGGATCGGCTACGCGACCGTCACCTTCGACGCGGCCTCGGCCGATCTTCCGTACGACGACATCGTCAAGTTCGCCGCCGCCGCGAAACAGGCCGGACCGGTCGAAGTGGCGTTGGCCGGCGACCCGATCGAGCGCATCTCGAAGGGCGGCGGGCCTGCGGAAGGCGTCGGGCTGCTGGGCGCCCTGGTCGTGCTCGTGTTCCTGTTCCGCTCGCTGCTCGCGGCGGGCCTGCCGGTCATCACCGCGGTGTTCGCGGTCGGCAGCACGCTCGGCGCGATCACGATCGTCTCGCACTACGTCGACATCGCGAGCTACACATCGCCCCTGATGATGCTGGTCGGGTTCGGTGTCGGCGTCGACTACGCGCTGCTCATCTTCTCCCGCTACCGCGGCGAGATCCTCGACGGCCACGACCGCGACACGGCGGCGCGGCGCGCGCTCGACACCGCCGGGCGCTCGGTGCTGTTCGCCGGAACGACGGTGATCATCGCGCTGCTCGGCCTGCTCGCCCTCGGGCTCGGCGGACTGCAGGGCGTCGCGCTGGCCGTCGCGCTCACCGTCCTCATGACGATGCTCGCCTCGGTGACGCTGCTCCCCGCGCTGCTGTCCCTGTTCGGCAAGCGGCTGGAACGCGGAATCCGGAAGCACGCGATCAAGCGCGAGCACGGCAAGGCCTGGCGACGGCTCGCGGACGGCGTCCAGCGTCGGCCGCTCGCGCCGCTGGCGATCGGGCTGATCGTTCTCGTCGGACTGGCCATACCGGCGGGGGGCATGCGGCTCGGGTTCGCCGATTCGAGCACCGACCCTGTGGGGTCGACGACGCGCAAGGCGTACGACCTCATGGCCGAAGGGTTCGGCCCGGGTTTCAGCGGACCGCTCGCCGTCGTCACCGAAGACGGTGATCCTGTCGCGCTGCAGCAACGACTTGCGTCCACACCCGGGATCGCCCGCGCATTGCCGCCGAAGGGCCCGACGGTGCTCGCATTCCCGACGACGTCACCGCAGGACGGGGCGACCGCCGAACTGGTGACGCGCCTGCGCACCGAAGTCCTGCCGTCACTGCCCGGCCGCTACCTGGTCGGGGGTTCGGTCGCGGCCGCGACGGACTTCGCCGACGCCGTCGCCGACCGGCTGCCGTTGTTCGTGCTGGTGGTCGTCGGGCTGTCGGCGTTGCTGCTGATGGTCGTCTTCCGGTCGGTCCTGATCCCGCTCAAGGCGGCGCTGCTGAACCTCCTGAGCATCGGCGCCTCGCTGGGCGTGATGACGCTCGTGTTCGGCGACGGCTGGTTCGGCGCGCAGCCGGGCCCGATCGAGGCGTTCGTGCCGGTGATGATCTTCGCCATCGTGTTCGGACTGTCCATGGACTACGAGGTGTTCCTCGTGTCGCGGATGCACGAGGAGTGGCGGCGCACCGGCGACACGCGGCTCGCGGTGCGCGAAGGCCTGGCCGCGACCGGCGGCGTGATCACCGCCGCCGGCGCGATCATGGTGCTGGTGTTCGGCGCGTTCCTCCTCGACCCGTCGCGGATGCTGACGCAGTTCGGGCTCGGCCTGGCGGTGGCGGTGCTGCTGGACGCACTGGTGATCCGCTGCCTGCTCGTCCCGGCGATCATGCGCCTGCTCGGCGCGCGGGCGTGGTGGCTGCCCAACTGGCTGGACCGCCGCCTCCCGCACGTCGCGCTGGAACCCTAAGTCCCCCACAACGTGGGCGTTTCCGACAATCGGACATCCAGGGAGCTGCCGGTGCGCAGGAAGGACGCGTCGAGCTTCCAGTCCCGCTGCGGACGTCCACCGCGCCGGACGTCCGCGACGTACTTGCCGCTGCCCGACGTCGTGATCCGGATCGGTGCCCCGGCCGCCGGGCGGATCACGGCGCTCGGGAACAGCGGGCTCGACAGCAGCAGCTCGCCCGATCCCGGCGTGCGCGGGTAGATGCCGAGCGCGGCGAAGACGTACCAGGCGGACATGGTGCCGAGGTCGTCGTTGCCGGGCAGGCCCGACGGTCCGGTCCCGTACACCGAGTTCACCAGCTGCCGGACGGTTTCCTGCGTCTTCCACGGCTGGCCGAGTTCGTTGTACAACCACGGCGCGTGGATGTCGGGCTCGTTCGTCGGGTCGTACTTGAGCGGGCCGCCGCCCTTGAGCTGCCAGTTCCCGTTCGCGTCGTGGAAGAAGCCGTCAAGGCGGGTGACGGCGTTCGCCTTGCCGCCCATCGCGTCGGCGAGGCCGGAGACGTCCTGCGGGACCATCCACGTGTACGCCGCCGCGCTGCCCTGGGCGAAACCACGGTCGCTGGCCGGGTCGAACGGCGTCACCCAGCCGCCGTCGACGTTGCGGGCCTGCATGTAGCCGGTCTCCGGGTTGTACACGTTGCGCCAGTAAGCACCCCGGGCATGCAGCTCCGCGGCTTCGCGAGTACGACCCAGCAGCTCCGCGAAATGTCCGATTGCGAAGTCCGCGACCGCGTCCTCGAGCGTCTCCGCGGCGCCGCCCCAGCAGTGGCAGACGTCGTTGGGCGCGTAGTGCGACGTCAGGTACTGCGCGAGGTTCGGCCGCTGGCCGACGCACTGCCCCGGGCAACCGCCGTCCTGCAGTCCCTCCGGGCGCGGCACGGTCGCCTGCTTGTACAGCGAGTCGAACACACCGCGGTAGTCGAAGTTGCGGACGCCCATCGCGTAGAACGTCGCGAGCGTCGCCGCCGTCGGGTCGCCGGTCATCACGTGGGTCGCGCCGTTGACGTGCACCCAGCGGTCCCAGACGCCGTCGTTCTGCTGCGCGTAGTTGTAGAGCGACTGCGCGAAGTTCCCGGCGACGCGGGGTTCGAGCAGCGCTAGGAGCTGCACCTGCGCGCGGTACTGGTCCCAGCCGGAGAAGTTGGAGTACTGCGCGTCCTGACCGCGGGCGAGGCGGTGGGGTTTCTGATCCATCCCGAGGTACTGGCCATCGATGTCGCTCACGAGGTTCGGCTGCTGCAGGCCGTGGTAGAGCGCGGTGTAGAAGGTGATCTGCTGGTTGGCGGTGCCGCCGCTGACGTCCACGCGGCTCAGCTCGGTGTTCCACGCTTTCTTCGTCGCGGCCGCGACGCTGTCCACCGTGGACGTCGGCGGCTGCTCGGCCCGCAGGTTGCGCTCCGCGCCGTCGAGGGAGACGTACGAGATCGCGATCCGCATGGTGACCTTGCTGCCGGGCGCGAAGGTGACGTACCCGCCGGAACCCCGGCCGGCACGGTCGGCGCCGGTCGCGTACCCCTCGCCGCCGGTCTGGTCGAGGCCGCCCGGCTGCAGCGTCGCGTCCTTCCACGTCCCGGTGCCCGCGAACGGCTGGTCGAACTGCGCGGTGAAGTACAGGCGGTAGTAGGACTTGCGGTTGTTGACCCCACCGTTCGCCCGGCGGCCGCAGAACGCGCCGGTGAGCACGGACCCGGTGACCTTGCGGTTGGCCGGATCGAGGTGCGTCTCGGCGTCTTCGCTGCCGTTGAGCGAGTTCGACGTCCGGAAGAGCAGGCTGGCGGGCTTGCCCGCCGGGTACTGCAGGGCGCCGATCGCGGTGCGTTCGGTCGCGGCGACGTCGGTCGTGACGCCGTTCGCGAGACCAAGCTTGTAGCGACCCGGCGTCGCCGATTCGTCGGCGTGGCTGAAGTTGCTCGCGTAGATCGCGTCGGTGGTGTCGGCGGTCGGCGACGAGGTGACGTCGCCGGCGAACGGCAGGATCGGCACGTCCCCCGCGGCGCCCGGGTTGCAGCCCGCGCCGTTGACGTGGGTCAGGCTCAGGCCACGGATCCGGGTGGTGTCGTACTGGTAGCCGTTGGCGGCGCCGGTACTGGTCTGGTCCCCGCGCGTACTGGTCGGACTCCAGGCGAGCATCCCGAACGGCGCGGTGGCGCCGGGGTAGGTGTTGCCGTCCCCGGCGGAGCCGATGAGGGGATCGACGAAGTCGGCAGGACTCAGCCCGGAGGCGGCTGACATCGTTGTCAGACTCGAGGCGAACAGGACGGCGGCGAGTACCACCGTGACAGGACGGCGCATGGGCGGAGATTAACCGCGTCCGATGGCCTTTGGGCGAACTGGAGCGGACAAACAGGCGGACACGCCGAAGGCCGCCACCGGAGAACTCCCGGTGACGGCCTCCGACGTCAGCGCTTATTCGTAGATCTCGCCCTTGGCGGCCTTCTCCACCAGCGAAGCCGGCGGCTCGAAGTGGTCGCCGTAGCGAGCGGCCAGCTCGCGCGAACGGTCGACGAAGCCCTGCAGGCCACCCTCGTACTGGTTGATGTACTGGATGACGCCACCCGTCCACGCCGGGAAGCCGATGCCGAAGATGGAGCCGATGTTGGCGTCCGCGACCGACGTCAGCACGCCCTCGTCGAAGCACTTGACCGTCTCGAGCGCCTCGGCGAACAGCATCCGCTCCTTGAGGTCCTCGAACGGCACCTCGGCGGAACCGGACTTGAAGGCATCACGCAGGCCCGGCCACAGACCGGTGCGCTTGCCGTCCTCGCCGTACTCGTAGAAGCCCGCGCCCGTCGAGCGGCCCTTGCGGTCGAACTCCTCCACCATGCGGTCGATCACGCCTTCCGACGCGTGCGCCTTCCACACGCCGCCCGCGGCTTCGACGGCCTCGCGGGTCTCCTTGCGGATCTTGCGAGGCAGGGTCAGCGTCAGCTCGTCCATCAGCTGCAGCGGCGGCGCCGGGTACCCGGCCTGCGAACCCGCCTGCTCGATCGACGCCGGCTCGACACCCTCGCCCAGCGCGGCGACGGCCTCGTTGATGAAAGTGCCGATGACGCGCGAGGTGAAGAAGCCGCGGCTGTCGTTGACGACGATCGGGGTCTTCTTGATCTGCAGCGTGTAGTCGAAGACCTTCGCCAGCGTCGCCGGCGACGTCTTCTCCCCGCAGATGATCTCGACCAGCGGCATCTTGTCCACCGGCGAGAAGAAGTGGATCCCGATGAAGTCCTCGGTCCGCTGCACGCCCTCGGCGAGCGTGGTGATCGGCAGGGTCGAGGTGTTGGAACCCAGCACCGCGTCGGCGTTGACGACGCTCTCGATCTCGCCGAACACCTTGTGCTTCAGCTCGACGCTCTCGAACACGGCCTCGATCACGAAGTCGACGCCCGCGAAGTCGGCCGGGTCGGCGGTCGGCTTGATCTTCGCCAGCAGCGCGTCCGACTTCTCCTGCGTGGTCTTGCCGCGCGAAAGGGCCTTCTGCTCGATCTTGGCCGCGTAACCCTTGCCCTTTTCGGCCGCCTCGAGCGAGACGTCCTTGAGGACGACGTCGATGCCGGCCTTCGCCGACACATACGCGATCGCGGCGCCCATCATCCCGGCACCGAGCACACCGACCTTCTTGGCCGTGTACTTCTCGAAGCCATCCGGCCGCGAGCCACCGGAGTTGATCGTCTGCAGGTCGAAGAAGAACGCCTTCGTCATGTTCTTCGAGACCTGGCCGGTGGCGAGGCTGATGAAGTAGCGCGTCTCGATGGTGATCGCGGTGTCGAAGTCGACCTGCGAGCCCTCGATGGCGGCGGCCAGGATCGCCCGCGGCGCCGGCATGTTCGCGCCCTTGATCTGCTTGCGCAGGTTCGCCGGGAACGCGGGCAGGTTCGCCGCGAAGCTCGGGTTGGACGGCGTGCCGCCCGGGATCTTGTAGCCCTTGACGTCCCAGGGCTGGACGCCGCCTTCGGGGTTGGCCTTGATCCACGCCTTAGCGGCGGGGACGAGTTCCTCGACGGTGTCGACGACCTCGTGGACCAGGCCCAGCTCCAGCGCCTTGCGCGGACGGTGGCGCTGACCCTGCAGCAGAACGTTCAGCAGCGCGCTCTGGATACCCAGCAATCGGACAGTGCGCACAACGCCACCGCCGCCGGGCAGCAGGCCCAGCGTCACCTCGGGCAGGCCGATCTGGCTGCCCTTGGCGTCGGCCGCGATGCGGTGGTGCGTCGCCAGCGCGATCTCCAGACCGCCGCCGAGCGCGGCGCCGTTGATCGCCGCGACGACCGGCTTGCCCAGCTGCTCGATCCGCCGCATCTGGCCCTTCATCAGGCCGGACGACTCGGTGAACTCGACCGCGTTCTCGGGCTTGGCCTGGATGAGGTCGTTCAGGTCGCCGCCGGCGAAGAAGGTCTTCTTCGCGGAGGTGATGACGACGCCGGTGATGGAGTCCTTCTCGGCCTCCAGGCGGTCGACGGTCACGCCGAGCGACTCGCGGAAGTCGGCGTTCATCGTGTTCGCCGACTGCTTCGGGTCGTCGAGGGTCAGGGTGACGATGCCGTCTTCGTCCTGCTCCCAGCGGATGGTCTTGCTCTCAGCCATTAGTGTCCTCACACCCGCTCGATGATGGTGGCGACGCCCATGCCGCCGCCGATGCACAGGGTCACCAGGGCGCGACGCGCCTGGCGGCGTTCGAGCTCGTCGACCACGGTGCCGACCAGCATCGCGCCGGTGGCGCCGAGCGGGTGACCCATGGCGATCGCGCCGCCGTTGACGTTGACCTTCTCCTCGTCGAGGTGCAGGTCCTTGATCCACTTGAGCACGACGGACGCGAACGCCTCGTTGAGCTCCCACAGGTCGATGTCCTCGGGCTTGAGGCCCGCGGTCTTCAGGACCTTCTCGGTGGCCGGGGTCGGGCCGGTGAGCATGATCGTCGGCTCGGAGCCGATCGACGCGGTCGCCACGATCCGGGCGCGCGGCGTCAGCCCGAAGGTCTTGCCGATCTGCTCGGAACCGACCAGCACCAGCGCGGCGCCGTCGACGATGCCGGAGGAGTTGCCGCCGGTGTGGACGTGGTTGATCTTCTCGACCGAGTGGTACTTCTGCAGCGCGACGGCGTCGAAGCCGCCCAGCTCGCCGATGCCCGCGAAGGCCGGCTTGAGCTTGCCGAGGCCCTCGACGGTGGAGCCGGGACGGCGGTGCTCGTCGTGGTCCAGGACGGTCACGCCGTTGATGTCCTTGACCGGGACGACGGACTTGGCGAAGTAGCCGCCGGACCAGGCCGCCTCGGCCTTCTCCTGCGAGCGCACGGCCCACGCATCGACGTCTTCGCGCGAGAAGCCCTCGATGGTCGCGATCAGGTCGGCGCCGGTGCCCTGCGGGACGATGTAGTTGTCGTACGCGGTGGCCGGGTCCATGAACAGCGCGCCGCCGTCGGAGCCCATCGGCACGCGCGACATCGACTCGACACCGCCGGCGATGATCAGGTTGTCCCAGCCGGAACGGATCTTCTGCGCGGCGGTGTTGGTGGCTTCCAGGCCGGAGGCGCAGAAGCGGTTGAGCTGCACACCGGCGACGGTCTCGGGCAGACCGGCGTTCAGCGCGGCGGTGCGCGCGATGACCGCGCCCTGCTCGCCGACCGGCGAGACGACGCCGAGCACGACGTCGTCGATCACGGCGGGGTCGAGGTTCGGGTGACGGACCTTGAGTTCGTTGATCAGGCCGACCACCAGGTCGACCGGCTTGGTGCCGTGCAGGGCACCGCCCTTGTTCTTGCCGCGAGGCGTGCGGATCGCCTCGTAGATGTAGGCCTCGCTACTCACAGAACCTCTCCTCGCGAGCGGTGGACGTCGTCGTTCCGTGGCCGACGATACCGGCCAGTAGGGCTAATGGCCATTAACATATCGCCGGATAACCCCATGGTGTCAATGGGTTGCAGGTGTGCCGTTAACCGCTATCGTCGACTCACCATGACCGACTCCGTGCGCTCTGCGCGACCGCGCGACCGCAAGGCCCAGCTGGCCGCGGTCGCCGCGGAGCTGTTCCGTGCGCGCGGCTTCCCGGGCGTCGGCATCAAGGACATCGCGGACGCGGCGGGCGTCACCGGCCCGGCGCTGTACCGGCACTTCGCGGACAAGCAGGCGATCCTCGCGTACGTCGTCCTCGGCGGTTTCGAGGACCTGGAGGCGGCGACGGCGGAGGCCCTGTCCGACTCCGTTCCGCCCGCCGACCAGCTGGAAGCCCTGCTCACCCGTCTCGCGGCCCAAGCCGTCGAGCGCCGGGAGATCGCGGCGCTGTGGCGCTGGGAAGGCCGTCACCTCCCGAAGGAAGACCAGCGGGAGATCGCCCGCCGATCGGCGCTGGCACTGGCGTCGTGGTCGAAGGCGCTGCTCGTCCAGCGGCCGGAACTGCCCGCCGAGGACGCCGAGTTGCTGTGCTGGGCAGCGCTGTCGGTGTTCGGCAGCGTGTCGGTCCACCACACGTCGGTAGCGCGCCGTCGCTTCGCCGCGTTGCTGGTCGAACTGGCCGACGGTGTGCTGAACGCCACACTGCCGACGCCCTCGTCGCCGCCTTCCGCGCCGACGGTGAGCCTCGGCACGCCATCCCGCCGCGAGCAGGTCCTGGCGGCGGCAACGGGGCTGTTCGCCCAGCGAGGCTTCCACGACGTGAGCATGGAGGACATCGGAGCGGCGGCGGGCATAGCGGGCCCGAGCGTGTACCGCCACTTCCCGAGCAAGGCGGCACTGATGGTGGCCATCGGCCACCGGGCGGCAGACCGGCTGGCGCTGGCGGCCGAGCGGGCGATGCAGACGTCGGACGAGCTTTCCGCCTTGCGCCGGTTGGCAGCGTCGTACGTGCACACGATCCTGCACACGCCGGAATTGCTGGTGTCGTTCTCGGCGGACCGCGTGACGATGCCGGACCGGGACAAGGCCGGACTCCTGCGCGTGCAGCGAGATTACGTCGCCCAGTGGGCGACGCTGCTTTCGGCGGTGCGTCCGGAGTTGCCTGCGCGAGAAGCGAAGATCACGGTCCACGCGGCGCTGACCATCGCGAACGACCTGGCCCGCACGCGCAGGGTGGCGGCCCGACCGACCTTCGAGGCCGAGCTGACGACGTTGTTGCACATCGTGCTCGGCATCGCCTGATCGGCGCACTGCGTCGGTCCCTGTCGCAATCGGCGGGAATGCGAGACAATGTTTCTGGGCCGATGGGGTCCGCTCCCTGCGAAAGGGGAAAAGCGCGATGCAGGCAGCTCGTTCCGGAGCAGAAGGCGGAATCGAATCCGAACTCCTCGACCTCGGCAGCGTGTCCCTCACCAGGTTGCGCACCTTGGACAGCAGCGAAATGCGTAAAGCGCTGCGGCATGTGGTCGAACGGGCCGCGCACGTGCAAGTAACCGCGAGTGGAACCCAAGGGGCGAAGCGAATCGACTGATCATGGCTTCGCCCGAAACCGACGACTTGGCCGCGGAGTTGCGCCGGCATCAGCTGCTCTGGTCAGACTTCGACGCACTGGCCCGCAGCGAAGGAGATCCTGACCAGCTGCGCAAACTGCGATCAGCTGAGCGAAGCCGACGGCTGCTGCTCATGCGGAGCCTCGTCGAGGTGGTCACCAAATCGGCGGACCTCTACCACCCGCTGCCCTCGCCCGAAACAGCGTGGCAATTGCTGTCTCGGGTCGAACGAGCGGCACCGGAGGCACTCGAGGCGATTCTTGCCCATCCGTACACTGGAACCTGGGTCGGGTACACGACGCGGCTGTACCGGCAGGACGTCACCGGCGTCTGCCCATTGTGGGTCCACGTGGGGCACGTGCACTGCTTGGCCGCTGCTGCCGCCGTGCGTGCCGGAATCCCGTTCGAGGCGGAGATTCCGGTCTGGCAAGGCAAAGTCGCCCTCCCGACGCTCGGGCTGGCGCGCCTGCGAGCCGAAGCACCGTTTTCCGTTGCCACGATCCGGAGCGGAGACGGCGTCGTCGAGATCCGCAATCCGCACTCGGCCGTTCGCCTGCCCACTCTCCTGTCCGCGGACGCACCGGGCTGGTCCGGGATCAGGGAAGTCGTCTGCTGGTCAGGTGATCGGCGGCTCGCCGTCCGGCTCGACGACGTCGACCCGTACCGCGGCCTGTACGAGCCGATTCCGCCGGAGCGCCTGGAGCCCGTCGAAGTCGAATCGTGGCGGACGGTGCTGGACGGCGCCTGGCAACTGCTCACCAGACACCTGCCCGCGGTCGCGGAAGCCCTTCCCGTCGGACTGGACTCGCTGGTTCCCGAACCCGCGGTTCCGTTCCGGCTGCCGAGCGCGTCGACCGGTGAAGCTTTCGGCAGCGCGATCGTGGCGTACGGCGAAGATCCGGCTACGCTGGCGGCCGCTCTCGTCCACGAGTTCCAGCACATCCAGCTGGGCGGCTTGCTCCATCTCGCTCGGCTCAGCGAGGACGACCCCCGGGAGCGGCTGTACGCACCTTGGCGCCCGGACCCACGACCTGTCGGCGGAGTGGTGCACGGTATCTATGCCTTCTTCGGCGTGACGTCCTTCTGGCGCGCACTCGCCGTGGCTGAACCGGATCACGAGCTCGCCGCCTTCGAATTCGCGCTGTGGCGTGGGCAGGTGTGGCACACCCTCACCGCGATCCGCGCCGACGGGAGCCTCACACCGGCCGGACGCCGGTTCCTCGACGGCATCGGCGCGAAAATCCAGCCGTGGCAACACGAGCCGGTCGCCTCCAGCTCCCGCGTGTGGGCTCGTTTCGCGGCCGAAGACCACTACGCGGTCTGGAGGGCTCGGCACTTGCGGCCTGACCCGAGCACGGTCGGGGAACTGGCGGCGGCCTGGCGAGCGGGGGCCTCCCGGCCGCGATCCGCGTTGACGGCTTCAGCAGTGCCGCAGACGGTGACCCCGGTACCGGATGGGGACTGGCAGGATGCCCGCACCGACCTGATCCGGCTCCGCCTCGGTCCGGACGGTGCCGAGCGGTTCGCCGGGCACGGCGCTTCGGTACCCGGCGCGACCGAGGCCGACCTGCAGTTCGTGGCCGGAAGACCACTGGAGGCGGCGGCTGTCTACCGGCGCGCGCTGACCGCGAACCCGGACGACCCGGCGGCGCTGGCCGGCCTGGGTCTCGCCCTCGCCGTCCGGAGCACCGGACCAGCGTCCCGAGCGCTGCTGCACCGCCCGGAACTGGTCCGGGCGGTGCATCGGCTTCTGCGCGACGAGCCGCGAACGACCCCCTCCGTGGAAGCGGTCGCCGGTTGGCTGGGCCGGTTCACCCACTGAACAACTAGCGAGAGCTGCCTACAACGGCATCGGGTCGATGTCGCAGTCCGCGCGGACGCCCCGCGCCGCCGACTCGGTTCCCGGGTGGTTCTCCCCGAGCACCAGGCGATACCGCGTCACCACGTCTTCGTACAACCCATCCGCCTCGGCGGTCTCGCCGAGTGCCCGGAGGTCGAGCGAACGGTTGAGCTGCGCGGCCAGCGTCGTCGGGTGGTCCTCACCGAGGACCCGACGAGCCCGGTCCAGCAAGTCGGCGTCCAGCGCCGCAGCCTCGGTCACCCGGTCCAGCGCGAACAAGTCGCTCGCCACGTCGATCCCGCACACGATCGTGTGCGGGTGGTCTTCGCCGAGCTTCTCGCGGAACTGCTCCAGCGACCGTTCGTCGATCACGCGGGCGCTCGACGGGTCTCCGCTGAGCCTCAGGGTCACACCGAGGTCCAGTGCGGCGGACAACGTGTGCGGGTGGCTTTCCCCGAGGTTTTCGCGGTAGAGGTTGAACACCTCTTCACCGAGCTCGCGAGCGTCGGTGAACTTCCGCGCATGCCGGAGGTCGATGGAATGTCCGAGCGCACAGGCCATGGCGTTCGGGTGACTGCTGCCGTAGCGTGCGCGCAACTTCCGCAGCGCGTCGTTCGACAGTTCGAGCGCGGTGTCGTGGTCACCGTCCTTGCGACACGACACCGACTGGAAATAGCGGCGCCGGAGCGTGCCGACGCTGTCACTGCCGTAGAGTTGCTCGGCCCGCTCCGCGATGCGTTCCATTTCGATGCGTGCCCACGGATAGTGCCCGAGTTCGCGACGCGCGAGCACGAACAACACCTGCGTGCCGATGGTGTTGACGTTGTCGAAGCCGAAAATTTCGACCCGACGTGAGTAGGTCTTTTCCGCCAGCTCACGGGCTTCTTCGTATTCTCCGGTCAGCAGCAGTGCGACGATGAAGTCGTGTGCGGCCCCGAGGGTGATCGGGTCGTCGTGGCCGAACAGGCCACGGGCGTTGACGTAGATTTCCCCGTTGCGACGCCGGGCGTCGGAGAAGTCGCCTCGCGCCTTCAGAACGAGCGCATAGGTGAGCTGCGCGTTCAACGTTTCCTCGCGGTCGGGACCCAGGGCTTCCGTGTAGCGCCTCAGCATCTCCTTCGCGACGTCGGCCGCCTCCTGGTAACGCCCCACCACCCAGTAGAAGAAAGCCAGCCGCTCGGCAGCGCCCAGTTCCAGCAGCGGCGGATCCTCGGCCAGTTCCTCGCCGCGCACCAACCGCTCCTCCCGGTCGGCCGCCCAGGTCTTGACCGCCCGCTCGGCGAGGGAGAGCGCGCCCTCGTGGTCACCCCAGTGGTAGAGGAACGAGAACAGGTTGACCACCAGCTGGCGTGCCCAGGAATCGGTGCATTCGGTCAGCTCAGCGTCATAAATGTGCGGCAGGATCTCCTGGTACCGCGACCAGGTCTGCGGTGATGCCGGGTCGTTCGGGTCCAGTTTCGCCAGCAGAAGATGAGCGCCGTGGCGCATTTCGAGCCGGTGCTGCTCGCCCATTCGCTCGCGCAGCACCAATTGGACGAGGCGGTGCAGCAGCAGCGTGTTGCTGCGGTGGTCGATCTTCGCCAGGCTGTAGCGGTTGACGTCGCGGATCGCCCGGCCCAGCCGCATGGGGTCGCGCAGCGCCGCGTCAAGCTCCGGAGCGATGGAAACCTCCCGCACCCCGGTGAACAGGCTGCGCGAGATCGGTTCGGGCGCGAAGAAGGCGCAAACCTGAAGCAGCTGGTGAGCTGCCGGACTGCGGTTGCTCAGCTCGTCGAAGGAGACGTTCCACGCCGCGGCGACGGACACCTCGTAGTCGCTCGGGGCGGAGGTGTCGAGGATTTCGGTCACCTTGTTGTCGAAGAGCTGCAGGTAGTCCCGCGCCGGCATGCCGGTCTCGGCCAGCCAGGCGGCCGCCTGCTCGATGGCCAGCGGCAGGTCGCCGAGTTTCTCGGCGATCAGGTCGGCGTCGGCGTCGGCGAGTTCCGAACGACGCAGGCTGAGCAGGTTCTTGCTTTCGTCGCGCTGGAAGACCGCGACCTCCAGCGGCCGCGCTATGCCGGCCCAGCCGGCGTTGCGCGAGGTGACGAGGATCTGCCCCGGCCCGTCCACCGGGAAGAACGGGCGGACCATGGCCGGGTCCTCGGCGGAGTCGAAGACCAGCAGCCAGCGCTTGTAGGGGCGACCCAGCCGCAGCGCCTCGCGGACCGCAGGCACGGCGGTGATGGCCTCATCGGCGCCGGGCAGCCGCAAGTGCTGGGCGAGTTCGGTGAGCGATTTTCGGATCTGCGTGTCCCGGGTGGCCTGGATCCACCAGACGATGTCGTAATCCTTCAGGTGCCGGTAGATGTATTCCACCGCCATCTGCGTTTTGCCGATCCCACCCATTCCGTGCAATGCCGCAGGCAGCACAGCGGTCGTTCCCGCACCAAGGCGTTCACCCAATTGATCGAGCAGTTCACGCCTTCCGGTGAAATTCGGATTCTTGGGCGGAACGGTACCCCAGACGGGTGGTGCTTCGTCGCCTGTACGGCGTTCACTCCGGATCGTCGAGTCGGCCACTTCACGGACGACTCTCGTCTGCGAGGCCGCTACCGCCTCGCCTGGTAAGGGGGAATCACCGGCGGTACCGTCATCGGAGTGGACGCCGGCTGCAGGTTCGCTTGCGGAACCCATCGGCTTGAGTTCCTGCGACATAGTCTCGCTCACCGCCGGGATGGTAGTGGGTCGATCCAGCGACTGCCCAGCCCCTATCCTACTCTCGCGCGCGGACATCGCCAGAGCCTCCTGAAGTTGACCAATACCGGCGAGTCTGCTTTCCAATCTGTCCGCACGTGACAAATATGGACCGGACAACGCCCGCATCAAGTCACGTTCCAACGCTATCTCAGCCGGCGTCGCGGCCGGCAGAACGGGATCCGGTGTGGCGTCCGGCGCGGCCAGCGCGGCCTGCAGTCGCACGAGCACCGGTTTCCGGTCGCCGAATCGCCTCGAAGCGCTGATCACGGCGTGCGCCGTGTCCGAGCGCCGGGCACCGCGCAAGAGCAACTGCCGCACGTGTCCGGCGAAGTCCCATTGTGCCCGGTCCCAAGGGGTTCCGTCTCGGACACCCTCGAGCAACCCGCTGGTGAAGACCTCGGCGAGGTGGTCGGGGCCCGATCCCGGAACGAGTTCGGCCTGCAAAGCGCGGGCGACCCCCACGTCCACCGGCACCGCGGCCAGGAGCGTTGCCAGGCGGAACGCCGACGGCGACGCCGAACTGTGGAAATGCTTCACCTTTTCCCCCGCGGACCGTTCGATCGCGGGACCGGCCTCGTGGTCGGGCGGCCGCGGTTCATCGCGGGCGAGCACGACGGCGGCCTTCCGCGCGGTGCCGCCCACCCCCGTGACCAGCGACGCCCACCAGCCGAACCAGCGGTCCTGCAGCTCGATGACCGGGATCGGCACCGCGCCCGCGGTGACCTCCGCCGCTTCGGCCGCGTTCAGCAGCACGTCCGCCGAGCGCACGTCGTAGGTTCCGTTGGGGCGCAGCGGTCCCGGCGGGGTCAGTTCCGTCTGGTGGATATCCATCCCGCCCCGCGGCCAGAGCCGCTGGGGCAGCAGGTGCACGATCGCGACCGGCATGGCTCGGCCCCAACGGGCGAGCATCGGGGAGACCAGGTCCCGGTGCCACGCGTCGCTCACGCCGTCGGTCACCAGCAGGAGCAGGCTCCGGCCGGCCGAACCGATCAGCTCGCCGGCGCCCCTCGCCGGGGCGTCTGCCGTCCCGCCGCGCAGGGTCGGGCCGAGCACCTCTCCCCCTTCGGCGGGCCCGGTCTTGCCGGTCTCCAGCAGCCGGACGCGAACGGACCGGAAGGCACCCAGGCATTCCACCAGCCGGACGAAGGCGCTGACCGTCGGGGTCCACAGCGCCATCGACGGCGTGGCGTCGATGACGAGTGTCAGATCGAGCCAGCGGCCACGCCGCCGGCGGGTGAGCGGCAGCCACACCCCCGTCTGGGCCGCTTCCTCCGCCGTGCGGTCCTCGTCGAGCTCCACGTCGGCCGCGCTCGAGACGACTTTCCGCTTGAACGGGCGCAATGCACGGACCAGCCCGACTGCGCCGGGCAGGATCGGAACGGCCGCGGCCTCAGTGAGGTCCACGTCCGGCCGGTCGTCTTCCGGCGTGGAGGTGAGCAGGCCACCGGCTCCGTTGGTCCGTTCGGTGAACACGGATCGATCGCCCGGCGGTGGATCGCGATCCGGCTCACTCCCGTCCTCTGCGTGGGCAGCCGGCGGTACCGGGGCGTCGCGCGGCGCCGGTCTCCCGCTTTCCCGCCGGCTTGGCGTATCCGTCGGCCGCTGGCGTTCCGGCCGGGCCGGCGGTTGCGGTGGACGGGAAGCCGGTGCCGCGGTGCCGTCGATGGCCGCCATCAGCCACAGGCCGTCGCCGAACTCGGACCACGTCAGGTCGTTGTCACCCGCGGTGGGGTCAGGCCGCTCCGGCATGTCACGACACCTGCTGGTTGAGCTGGCGCCACAAGGAATCAACCATCCTTGACCAGGCTTCGCCTTCGGGCCGGTACCCACCGGAGGTGGCCAGGAAGATCGCGTCGAGCAGCTTGTCCGCGGGCAGTCCACCGACGGCGGCGCTGCGCGCGACGAACTCCTCGATCAGCCCGGACTGCTCGCTCCGCGGATCCAAGGCGTGCGCCGCGACCATCGCGGCGAGTTGCTCGGCATCCGGCTCGCGGGTTTCCAGGCGAAGGCACCGCCGGAGGAAGGCGGGCGGGAATTCCCGTTCGCCGTTGCTGGTGATGACGACGAAGGGGAACGCTGCGCAGCGGACCCGGCCATGCTCGACCTCGGCGGTGTAGCCGGGGTCCGCCGTGAACACCTCGGCCGAGGCCGAGCGACGCGCATCGCGGGCCAGCTCGGGAATGACGAACTCGCCGTCTTCGAACAAGCCCAGCAGGTCATGCGGCAGGTCCGACTCGGACTTGTCCAGTTCGTCGACCAGGAGGACCCGCGGCAGCCGACGCGGAAGGAAGGCCGTACCCAGTTCACCCAGCCGGACGAACTCGCCGATCGGGGCCTCCACCGGCGCTCCCGCGCCGGTGGAGGCGCGGGCGAACTCCTTCCCGGTGGCAGCGGCCTGCACGCGGCCAATCGCGTCGTAGTCGTACAGCCCCGACTTGAGCGTCGTCTGGGAAGTGATGGCCCAGCGCAGTACCCGGCCGAGCCCCAGTTCCCGCGAAACGCGGTAGGCCAGGCTCGACTTGCCGCTTCCCGGACGGCCCGTCACCAGCAGGGGTCGTCGCAGGTACAGCGCCGCGTTGACCATCTCGACTTCGTGTTCGTCGACGTCGCGGGCCGAATAACTCAATTCGGTCCCGAGCTTGCGCTCGATTTCCCCGTCGTCGGGGGGGAACGTGTCGCGCTCCGGGAGCGTGGCGCCCCGAAACGTGCGCCACGGCGGCGGGTCCGGTAGCCGGTCGGCCAACCGGACGTCGTGCAGCGGCCTGCCGGTACCACGGTAGATCCACCAGTCGGGAGGACTGTCCGGGTGCCGCGGGCCACCGACCCGGCTGTCAGGAAGCTCAGTCACGCTCGGCACCTCCTTCGGGGTGCCCGATGATCCCGGTTTCGGTCAGGGGAAGCAACCGGTTGGGGTCGTCCCATAGCACCACCAGGTCCGTGAGTGCGCCGCCTTCACCCGACGACGGCGGTTTCCGAAGTACGTCCAGCCGAGACTCCCTGGCCAGCGCGGGCAAATCCCCCAATCCACCCCTGCTTTCAGCTAGCCAGGCTACCACTTCGCGAACGACTTCCGAAGGGGCATTGGGGTTCCAGACGATAACGGGTACCCCGGTTCGCAATGCGGGCAAAAGCTCGTCCTGGCCCGGAATCGCGCTGACCGGCGGTGATTCGGTCAGCACCGTCATCGCCCATTGATCGTCGCACAATATCGCCTCGAGCCGGTTCCGATCCGCACCATCGCCGGAACGGCAGAAATACACCCGTTCGATCGAAGGGTCGCCAATCCACGACTCCCACCGCCGGCGCCAGACCCGGTGCCAGCGCGGGGAGCTCATCCGTTCCAGTGAGCGCACGACCGTCGGGTAGCTGAGGTAGAGCGGCTTGGGTACGCCGGAGGCGCGCTCGGTCGCCCACGAGTGCACCGGCAGGCTCAGCAGCGCACGCGGCAGGACGAATTCGACGACCGCGTCGACGGACGCCCCGGACCACGCCCTTTCGGCTTCGGCGACCAGCACGTCGACGTGGTCTTCGAGGTCGCTTTCCCGAACCAGCGCGGGTTCACCCCTGGCGGGCGGCCAGTCCCGCGGGTCGTCCTGCCGCCAGCAGGACACTTCGTACAGGTCGTCGTCGATGGAGTCCGGCCGCACGACGATCAAGAGGTACAACTTCGCCTGCGGCTGCCGGGCCGGAGACGGGTGGCCCGGAGTGCCGGGCGGGCTCGGCGGAGTCAGCTCCTGCCGCAACTGGTCCAGCGCGTCCCCCAGCCGAAGCCGCCGGACCTGCCCGTCCGACCACGCGCGCAGCTCCGCGGCGAGTCGGTTGTCGAATTCCGCGGCGATCAATTCGACGAAGATCAGCAAGGGAGGAAGCTCGCCGGGACCGGCGTTGAAATCAGCGAGGCCGGAGAACGCCTCCGAAGCGTCCTCGTAGCGCGGAGGCGGCGAAACGTACCTCGCCGCGCGGCGAACGGCCAGGTCGAGCCCCGGCGGCGCGAATCCGATCAGCCGCTCGCGCAGTTTTTCCTGTTCGGATTCCGGCACGACCTCGTGCATCCGCACCGAGGACACGAGGGTGCGCACCTCGGCGTATTCCTTGCTGCCGGGCCGGAGGAATTCAATCACCCGGGCCAGCACGTCCAGGCCGTCGGCGAGGCGGCTGCACGCGGAAACGATCTCGATCAGCTGATCACGCCCGGTCAGCTGATCCGGAAAGCTGAACGGATGGTCGAGCGCTTCCCGCAGTTCCGTCACCATAAGGTTCCGGATCGATTTGTCGTCGGCAAAACCGGCCACCACCAGCACGTCCACTACAGCTTTGCGGACCGCGATTCCCGGGCCGGACTGCCGCTGCCTCACCACCTGAAGCACTACCTCCCCCGCCCTGAGAAGCGCACCGAAGATCGTGAGTTTACCTGTTCGGCGTAATCGCAAAAGGGCAGAAACTTGACACGGTCGGCAAACCTCCGGCGCGAACGAGGGTCAGGACGTCCTTCCCTCGTGCCAGTCGTCGATGATCGCGGCCAGGGCCGTGACTTGCGGTGATTCCGGTTCAATGGTCCGAACCGCGCCGAGGAGGTCGCCGAGACCACCGTCGAAGCGCTGGCACGTGCGCGCCAGCGCGATGACGTGCAGGCGGTCTTCGGCATGATAGGGAACCACGTCGGCGATTTCCCGTCTGGGGAACAAGTCCAGCAGCAACCGACGGCTTTCGGCCCGACGCACGCACGGCACCGCGAGCAGCGCTTCGACCAACGCCGGGAACCCCTCGAGCTTCACCGCCTTCGGCGCGGCGACGTGCGTTCCGTTCACCGCACCCAGCAGACGCAGCCAGGCCCAAGCGGGGCGCTCGCCGGTTTTGACCTTCACCGGGATCCGGCGGTAAGACACCGGATCGGCTGCTGGGTCGTGGTCCACGACGTCGCGGTAGATCAACTCCGAAGCGATGAGAGCGAGGTCGGCCTTCGCCTCCTTCTGCGCCGCCTTGGCCTCTGGTGCTTCGAGGATGCGGAACGTGAAGCTCACGGCCGGGCTGATCGAGCCGTGACTGCCTTGGGCGACTTCGCCGGCGTGCAAGGCCATCCGGAGCCGGACCTGCGCCTCCGCCGAGCGGACGTAGTTGTAGCGCCGCAGCTCGTCGCGCACCCGGTTGGGGAGCTCGGCGACCAAGTCCGCCTTCGCGATTTCCGGCGGCAGCAAGATCATCGCGCCGTCGCCGGTGTTCTCGACGAAACAGGCGTCCCAGGGGATACCGGTCTCCGCAAATGATGTGCGCAGTACCCGCCACAGGCCCTCGTGCACCTCGCGCAGGTGGGCCATGGTTCGGCTCGGGTTGTTGTAGCCGGCGATGTCCACGGCCATGATCGTCTTGTGCAGCGCGGCCGGATAGGAATGCACGGCCCACCTCCCCACGTCCCGGGCTCATTGTCCCAGACGTATGCACGCTCGGCCATGTTCGCGCAGGGCGTTACTCCGAAACGCGACGCCGGCGGTGGTGCGGCGGCCATAATTCGGCGTGCCAACGAGACGCCTGCACCTGGTGAGCGCGGATGAGGACCACCGCGTCTCCACCATCGAGCTCTTCTTCGACCTGGTCTTCGTCTACGCCATCACCCAGACCACTCAGCTGATGGCCGACCACCTGAGCCTGCTCGGGGTCGGGCAGGGGCTGGCCATGCTCGCCGTCCTGTGGTGGTGCTGGTGCTCCTACGCCTGGCTCGGGACGACCATCCACGTCGACCACGGGGTCGCGCGGCTGGCGATGTTCGGGGCGATGGCCGTGATGTTCCTCGTCTCCCTCACCATTCCCGAGGCCTTCGTCGATCACCCCGGCGGGCTGTTCGCGCCTGTGCTATTCGTTGCCTGCTACGCGCTCGTGCGGTTGCTGCACCTCGTCGCCTACCTGGGGGCCGCGCGGCACGATCCGGGGCTCAGGCGGGTGCTGCTGCGCATGTTCGTCGGGTTGCTGCCGAGTGTGGTGCTGCTTGCTGTGAGCACAATGCTGACCGGGCCCTGGCAGCTGGGGCTGTGGGTGGTCGCGCTGCTCATCGACTACCTCAACGTCTACCTCACCGGGCCTGACGGCTGGCGGCTGAACTCGCCCGCGCACTTCGCCGAGCGGTTCGGGCTGATCGTGATCATCGCGCTCGGGGAGTCGATCGTGGCGATCGGGATCGGGATCGGGGCGCTGCCGATGTCGTGGCCGGTCGCGGGGGCGGCCGTGTGCGGGCTCGCGCTGGCCGCGGGGATGTGGTGGACCTACTTCGACGTCGTCGCGCGGGTGTCCGAGCACCGGTTGACGCGGGCCACCGGGCGTGAGCGCGCGAAGCTCGCCACCGACTCCTACACGTTCCTGCACCTGCCGTTGATCGCCGGGATCGTGCTGGTCGCCCTCGGACTCAAGAAGGCCCTGCTGTACGTCGCCGACACCGACCACCACGTCCCCGGAGAGGCGCTGCACGGCGTGCCGGTCTGGACGCTGACCGGCGGGCTCGCGCTCTACCTGGTCGCGCTGAGCTCCCTGCGCAAGCGCAACCTCGGCAGCTGGAACTACCAGCGGCTGGTCCTGGCCGTTGTGGTGCTCGCCGCGACGCCGTTGCTGGAACACGTACCCGCCGCCGTGCTGGTCCTCGTCGTCGCCGTCGCGGTGCTCGGACTCATCACCTTCGAACGCCTCCAGTTCGCGGAATGGCGGAAGCAGGTGCACGCCGACCACTCGTAAGTGACCCCACACTGGCGCCGCGGCGGATACCGGGTTAACCTACTCACGAGTAGGTAACGCGGATGGAGGGCCACAATGGCTGCGCCAAGGAAACGGGACGCGATGGGCTGGGGCCTGTCCGCGCTGACCCGGCTGGCCGGGAGCAAAGTCGTGGATCGGGCCGGGCTGCGCAAGCCCATCGAAGGCCTGGTCACCGCGGGGACGCGCAACGGCTTCCGCGCCGCGGGCGCGGCCACCCGGTCGTTCAAGTCGGTGCAGAAGCTGGGCAAGCCCGCCCGGCTCGCGCCGACGTCCGACACCGGGCTGTTCGATCTCACCCCGAGTGAGGACCAGCAGCTCATCGTCGAGACGGTGACGGAGTTCGCCGCCGAGCAGCTGCGCCCGGCCGCCGCGGACGCCGACGCCAAGCTCGAAGCCCCGGAGGGCCTGCTCAGCCGGGCCGCCGAGCTGGGCATCAGCCTGGTCGGCATCCCCGAGGAGCTGGGCGGCGTCGGCACCGAACGTTCGATCGTCACCAACGCCCTGGTCGCCGAGGCCCTCGCGCACGGCGACCTCGGACTCGCCGTGGCGGTGCTCGCGCCGTCCGCGGTCAGCACCGCGCTGGTCAGCTGGGGTGACGAGCAGCAGCAGGCGGACTACCTGCCGGCGTTCGTCGGCGAGAACGTGCCCGCCGCGGCGCTCGCGCTGCAGGAGCAGCGGGCGCTGTACGACCCGTTCAAGCCCGCGACGAAGGCCCGCCGCACGCCCAAGGGCTACCAGCTCGACGGCGTCAAGTCGCTGGTCCCGCGCGCGGCGCAGGCCGAGCTGTTCATCGTGTCGGCCGACCTCGAAGGCCGCGGCCCGGCGCTGTTCCTCGTCGAGTCGTCGACCGCCGGGGTGACGATCGAGGCCGAGCCGGCGATGGGCCTGCGCGGCGCCGCGACCGGCAAGCTGCATTTGGAGCACGTGAACCTGCCCGCGGGCGCGCTGCTCGGCGGCGGCAAGCTCGACGTCTTCACCGAGCTCGTCCGGCTATCGCGGCTGGGCTGGGCGGCGCTGGCCGCCGGCACCGCGAAAGCCGTCCTCGACTACGTCGTCCCCTACGTCAACGAGCGCGTCGCGTTCGGCGAGCCGATCAGCCACCGGCAGGCCGTGGCGTTCTCCGTCGCCGACATCGCGATCGAGCTGGAAGGCCTGCGGCTGGTCACGCTGCGCGCCGCGTCCCGCGCCGAGCAGGGCAAGCCCTACGCCCGCGAGGTCGCGCTGGCCCGGAAGCTGGCCGTGGACAAGGGCATGCAGATCGGCAACGCGGGCGTGCAGCTGCTCGGCGGGCACGGCTTCGTCAAGGAGCACCCGGTCGAGCGCTGGTACCGGGACCTGCGTGCCATCGGCGTCATGGAAGGCGCCGTCCTTCTCTAGGCTTTCGTGAAAGGCGTTAACGATGATTAACCTGGAAGCTCCCAAGAAGGCCGGCGCGCTGATCAACCAGGCGTACCAGGCCGCGGCCGAGGTGTTCCGGCCGATCTCGCGCAAGTACGACCGCGCGGAGCACACCTACCCGGCCGAGCTGGACATGTTCGCGGCGCTGCTGGACGGCCTCAACTCCTCCGGCGAGGGCGGCGCGGGCGCGGCCGGCGTCCGCCGCTCCGGCTCCGAGGACGACAAGAAGGGCAACCGCAACGGCGCGAACCTGAACGTCGTGCTCGGCACGATCGAGATGTGCTGGGGTGACGTCGGCCTGCTGCTGTCGATGCCGCGCCAGGGCCTCGGCAACGCGGCGATCGGCTCCGTCGCGACGGACGAACAGCTGGAGCGCTTCTCCGGCATGTGGGCGGCGATGGCGATCACCGAGCCGTCGTTCGGCTCGGACTCCGCGGCGGTCAGCACGACGGCCCGCCTCGACGGCGACCACTACGTCCTCAACGGCGAGAAGATCTTCGTGACGTCGGGCGAGCGCGCGGACGCGGTGGTCGTGTGGGCGACGCTCGACAAGTCCAAGGGCCGCGCGGCGATCAAGTCGTTCGTGGTGGAGAAGGGCACGCCGGGATTCGAGGTGGTGCGCACCGAGCACAAGCTCGGCATCCGCGCTTCGGACACGGCGGTGCTGCGCTTCGAGAACTGCCGCGTCCCGAAGGAGAATCTCCTGGGTTCGCCGGAGATCGACACCAAAAAGGGTTTCGCGGGCGTCATGCAGACGTTCGACAACACGCGTCCCCTGGTGGCGGCGATGGCGATCGGCGTCGCGCGGGCGGCCCTGGAGGAGACTCGCCGCATTCTCACCGAAGCCGGCGTCACCATCGACTACGACCGCCCGGCGAACTCCCAGCACGCGGCGGCGGCGGAGTTCCTTCGCCTGGAGGCGGACTACGAGTCGGCGTACTTGCTGACGCTGGAGTCGGCGTGGATGGCCGACAACCGCAAGCCGAACTCCCTGCAGGCGTCGATGGCCAAGGCCAAGGCCGGGCGTTCGGTGGTGGACATCGCGCTGAAGTGCGTCGAGCTGACCGGGGCTTACGGCGAGGAGTCGTTGCTCGAGAAGTGGGCTCGGGACGCGAAGATTCTGGACATCTTCGAAGGGACGCAGCAGATCCAGCAGCTCATCGTGGCTCGCCGGATCCTCGGGAAGTCGTCCGCCGAACTGAAGTAAGACGTGCTGAGGGCCGTCCCGCGCGAGGGGCGGCCCTCAGTGCGTTCAAGAGATCTGGTCGTCGAGGAACTCGTCCAGGTAGCGCCACGTCGTCCCGCGCGCCTTGCGGCCGGTCAGGACGCCCAGGTGACCGCCCGGCGCCGTCTTGAAGCGGACTTCGGGGGCGTTGTCCAGCAGTTCCACCACGCGCTCCACCGAAGCCCGCGGCGCGATGGTGTCGTTCTCGCCCGCCACCACCAACGTCGGGACGCGGACCGATGACAGCGAGATGACGCGGCCGTTGAGGTCCACCTTGCCCTCCGCCAGGTCGTTCGTGCGGAACAGGCGGTGGTACAGCTGGCCGAACGTGCGCCCGGGGTAGGCGTACATGTTGCTCATGAAGTGGTCCACCGCCTCGATCTGCGCGAGGTAGTCGCGGTCGTCGAGGTGCGAGAGGATCGCGATCGGCTTCGTGATCTCCTTGCTGATACCCGTCGCGCGGAAGACGCGGCTGACCAAATAGGACGGTGCGCCGCCGAACGCGCGGTAGATCGGTGTCAGCAGGTGGCCGCCCGTCAGGTCGACCAGGGGGCGGAACGGCGCGACGATCGGGATCGCCGTGAAGTCCACCGGGGAGCCGATCGCCGTGATCGACGCGATCGGGAGGTCCGGCTGGTCGGCGTTCACCAGCAGCGAGAAGATCCCGCCCAGCGACCATGACACCAGGTGCACGGCCTGTCCGCCGTTTTCGGCGCTGACCTTGCGGATCGCCCGCGGCAGCACCTCGTCGATCCAGTGCTCGATGCCCAGGCGCCGGTCGGAGAACGCGACCATGCCGTAATCGACGAGGTAGGCGTTGCGGCCGCCGTCGACGAGGTGCTCGAGGAGGCTGCAGCCGCGGCGCAGGTCGAAGCAGATCGCCGGCGCGGCCAGCGGCGGCACCAGCAGCACCGGCGGCCCGGACACCGCGCCGCCGCGGTGCGTCATGCGGTACAGCGAGCGGTTGGGGCCCTGGTCGACCAGCACCCGGGGCATCGGGCGGAGATCGGCGACACCGCCGTGCAGCACCTTGCCGACCACGTTCGACGCCGCGGCGGCCAGCCGTGCGGGCGGTGAAACCATTTCTGCTGCCTCCTGGGGGTTCCCGGCGAACTCCAGGCAATCTTGCCAGTGCGGGCGCACGCGACTCAACATCGGCACACCTGCAAGCACCCGGCAAGCACGTCCAATTCGGACAGTCGCTAGGCCGTCCGAGTTACTCCGCGCCCGCCCCGGGAGCGCTCTCCGCGGCCCGCGCTTCGTACCGCGCGCGGGCCGGGGAATGGGCCGCCGAAGCCAAAAGCCGGTCCGCCCTCAGCGCCCGCGCGAGCGTTTCGCCCGCCTTGCGCGGGAGCAGCCGGGTGAGCTTGCCCATAGTGCCCAGCGACCGGGGCACGAAGACGTCGAACCGCGGCTTGCGCAAGGTGCTCACGATGGCGTCGGCGACGTCCTCGGGGCGCACGGACTTGAACATCTTCGCCTCGCCGAGACCGCTCGCGAGCTCGGTGCGCACGATGCCCGGCATCACGCACGAGACGTGGACGCCGCTGCCGTGCAGTTCCAGGTGCACCGCTTCGGACAGCCCGACGACGGCGTGCTTGGTCGCGCAGTACGTCGCCGCGCCGGGGAAGCCGGCCTTGCCCGCGAAGGAAGCGATGTTGACGATGTGGCCGGAGCGGCGCGGGCGCATCCGTTTCACGGCCTCGCGGGTGCCGTGGATGACGGCGTGCAGGTTGATCTCCAGCTGGCGCCGGGTCGTCGCGTCACTCTCCTCCTCGAGGGCGGCGAGCGGCATGATCCCGGCGTTGTTGACCAGCACGTCGATCCGGCCGTGGCGGCGTTCGACCTCGTCGAGGAATTCGGTGAAGCCGCGGGTGTCGGTGACGTCCAGCGGCAGCGCGTCGGCGCCCAGCTCGCCGGCGGTTTTCTCGGCCCGGACGTGGTCGAGGTCGCCGATCACCACCCGCGCGCCCAGCCGGGACAGCGCCGACGCGGTCGCCGCGCCGATCCCCTGCCCGCCCCCGGTGATGACGACGACCTTGCCCGCGAGATTCTCGGCCACGGCGACTCCTTCGTCTGTTGGCAACGCGTCAACAGTGTCACTCTTCGGCCGCGATCGCGCTACCCCACGCGTTGCTCGAGGACCTGCCCGACCCAGGTGTCGACGGTGAACCGCACGGTCGGCCTGAAGCCCTGGCTCTCGTAGTAGCGCTGCAGCTCGCCGTCACCACCGGCCCAGCAGTCGACGCGCACGAGGTCGATGCCCCGGCGCCGCGCCTCGTCGAGCGCGTACTCGACGAGCCGCCCGCCGACGCGCTGCCCGGTGAACCGCCGCGACGTGATCAGCAATCGGACATACAGCTCACGCTCGTCGACCGCCGGCACGTGCGGGTCGTGCTCCTCGGAGACGATCAGGGCACCGGCGGGCTCGCCGCCGACCATCGCGATGCGCAGCCCGGGGTCGGCGACCATGCCGTTGACCCGCTCGACGCGCTTCGGAACGTTGCTCCACGGCTCGGTGCCCCACTGCCCGGAGCTGCCGCGGGCGACCAGCCACTCGACGGCCTCGTCGAAGAAGCGCAGCAGTATGTCGGCGTCCCCGGGGTCACCCGATCGGATGACGGTGTTGTCCATGCCCCCTGTTTACCGGACCAGGCGGACGCGTGGGCGCGCTTTCCCGAGGCCGGCGGGTCACCAGCAGGTGCCGGGATACTCGAGCCCGGCCCGGTACTGCCGCTCGAACTCCTCGACCGAAGCGCAGCAGCCGTCGAGGACGCGGGGTTGCCACGAGGGCCGCGCTCGCCTGGACCGGTGACCACACGCCCGGGGCGAGCTGGACGGCTTCGGTCGCGCCGTCGGCGCGGTGCCTCTCCCGCAACCGAGCCGGGAGCGAACCCGTCGGGACCACCTTGGGGTGGCCGACCGGGAAGGTCGTCGGCGCGGGGCTGGGCGGGCCAGGGTGACCGCCGCGGTCGCGCGTTACGTCAGCCCACGCCGAGGTGGCGGGAGATCAGCATCTTCTGGACCTCGCTCGTGCCCTCGCCTATCTCCAGGATCTTCGCGTCACGATAAAACCGGCTCACCGGGTACTCGTTCATGAAGCCGTAGCCGCCGAAGATCTGGGTTGCGTCGCGGGCGTTGTCCATGGCCGCGTTCGAGGCCACCAGCTTGGCGATCGACGCTTCCTTCTTGAACGGCTCGCCGCGCAGCATCTTGGACGCCGCCTGGTAATAGGCCAGGCGGGCCGTGTGCGTGCGGACCTCCATGTCGGCGATCTTGAACTGGATCGCCTGGTATTCGCCGATGCGCTTGCCGAACGCGACGCGGTCCTTGACGTACTGCAGGCATTCGTCGACGCAGCCCTGGGCCAGGCCCGCCGACAGCGCGGCGATGGCGATGCGGCCTTCGTCCAAAATGGACAGGAACTGGGCGTAACCGCGGCCGCGCACGCCGACCAGGTTCTCCACCGGGACACGGACGTCCGAAAAGGACAGCTCGTGCGTGTCCGAGCAGTTCCAGCCGACCTTCGAGTACTTCGGAGCGACCTCGAAACCCGGAGTGCCCGAAGGGATGAGGATCGCCGAGATCTCCTTGCGGCCGTTCTCCATCACGTCCGTGACGGCGGTGACCGTGACCAGGCGCGTGATGTCCGTGCCCGAGTTCGTGATGAACGCCTTGCAGCCGTTGACGACCCACTCGTCACCGTCGAGCGCGGCGCGCGTGCGGGTGGCGCCCGCGTCCGAACCGCCGCCTGGCTCGGTCAGGCCGAACCCGCCCAGCGCCGTGCCTTCGCAGAGCGACGGGAGCCAGTGCTCCTTCTGCTCCTGCGTGCCGAAGCGGTAGATCGGCATCGCACCGAGGGAAACGCCCGCCTCGAGGGTGATCGCGACCGACGAGTCGACGCGCGCGAGTTCTTCCAGCGCCAGGCACAGCGCGAAGTAGTCGCCGCCCATGCCGCCGAACTCCTCGGGGAACGGCAGGCCGAACAGGCCCATCTCGCCCATCTTCGCGACGATCGCGTACGGGAATTCTTCCTTCTCGTAGAGGTCGCCGATCACCGGCGCCACTTCGGCGTGCGCGAAGTCTTCGACGGTCTTGCGGAGGGCCTCGTACTCCTCGTCCAGGCGGAAGTCGATCACTGCTGCTCCTCTTGGGGCGTCACTACGGCAAGGGTTTCGTCCAGCGCGACCTGTTGGCCGGCCCGGACGGGAAGTTCGCTGACCACACCGTCGATCGGCGCGGTGACCGTGTGCTCCATCTTCATCGCTTCGACCACTAGCAACGGCGTCCCGGCGCGGACGACGTCGCCCGCGGCGACCTTCACCACGAGGACCGTGCCCGGCATCGGGCTGGTGACCGGGCCGGCCCCGGCGGCCTCGCCCCGCGCGGACAGCACGAACTCCTGCTCCCCGAAGGGAAAGCTCAGGCCGTCGCGGGCCAGCCAGACCGTCCGGTCAGGACCGGACGCGTGCCGGTAGCGGTCGAACCGGCCGGCGTGCCGGACTTCCAGCACGGAACCGGCACGCCGAGCCGAGACGTGCACCGGCTCCGCGTCATCGACGAAAACGTTCGCGGAAGAAGGCGTTCCTTCCACCCGGACCACGGCCGACGTCTGACCCGACTTCAGCCGGAACACCACTCCGCCGGACGCGCCCATCCGCCAGCCGTCCGGAACGTCCCAAGGGTCCACAATGGACCCCGACGGCTGTAGTTCCAGCAGACGGTCGAGAGCCGCCGCGACGAAGAACTCCGCGGGCACCTCCGAAGAGACCAACTCGGACAGCCGGCGGTCGACCAGTTCGGTGTCGAGACGGCCGGCACGCACGTCGGCGTCGGCCAGCAGCCCGCGCAGGAACGCCGTGTTCGTGCCGACGCCCAGCAGCGCCGTGTCGGCCAGCGCCCGGTCGAGCCGGTGCAGCGCGGCCGCGCGGTCCGGACCCCAGGCGATGACCTTGGCCAGCATTGGGTCGTAGTTCGAGCCGATCACCGCGCCGGGCGTCATCCACGAGTCGACGCGCACACCGTCGCCGGACGGCTCGTGCACCGCCAGCACCGTGCCGCCGGTCGGGATGAAGCCGCGCGCCGGGTCCTCGGCGTACACCCGCGCCTCGACGGCGTGGCCGTTCAAGACCACGTCCGGCTGCTTGACGGAAAGGTGCTCCCCCGCCGCGACGCGGACCTGCCACTCGACGAGGTCGAGGCCGGTGACCAGCTCGGTGACCGGGTGCTCGACCTGCAGCCGGGTGTTCATCTCCATGAAGAAGAACTCGTCCGGGTTGTGCGCCGACATGATGAACTCGACGGTGCCCGCGCCGACGTACCCGACCGAACGCGCCGCCTCGGCGGCCGCCGTGCCCATCTTGTCTCGGGTGGCCTCGTCGAGCAGCACCGACGGCGCTTCCTCGATGATCTTCTGGTGCCGCCGCTGCAGGCTGCACTCCCGCTCACCGAGGTGGATGACGTGGCCGTGCTGGTCGGCCATGACCTGGATCTCGATGTGCCGCGGGGTCGTGACGAACCGCTCGATCAGCAGGGTGTCGTCCCCGAAGGAACTCTTGGCCTCGCGTCGCGCGGACTCGATGGCCTCGGCCAATTCGGACTCGGCGTGCACCAGCCGCATGCCCTTGCCGCCACCACCGGCAGACGGCTTGATCAGCAACGGGTACCCGACGCCCGCCGCGGCGGCGGCGAACCCGCCGGCGGGAATGTCCACATCGGACGCGCCGGGCACGACCGGGACCCCGGCCTTCGACACGGTCGCCTTGGCGCGGATCTTGTCGCCCATGGCGTCGATGGCGTCGACCGGCGGCCCGATGAACACGAGCCCGGCGACCTCGCAGGCCCGCGCGAACTCGGCGTTCTCGGCCAGGAAGCCGTACCCCGGGTGCACGGCCTGCGCGCCCGACGACACGGCGGCGTCCACGATGGCCGGAATGGACAGGTAGCTCTTCGAGGCTTCGGCGGGTCCGATCCGGACGGCGGTGTCCGCCTCGTGGACGTGCCGCGCGTCGGCGTCGGCGTCGCTGTAGACGGCGACGGCGCGGATGCCGAGGTCACGCAAGGTGCGGATGACCCGCACCGCGATCTCGCCGCGGTTGGCGACCAACACTGAGTCGAACATCATCACATCCGGAAGACGCCGTAGTTGACATCGGAAAGGGGCGCGTTCGCCGCGGTCGAGAGCGCGAGGCCGAGCACCGTGCGGGTGTCGGCCGGGTCGATGACGCCGTCGTCCCACAGCCGCGCGGTGGAGTAGTACGGGCTGCCCTGCGCCTCGTACTGCTCGCGGATCGGGTCCTTGAACGCCTCTTCGTCCGCCGTGGACCATTCGCCGCCGCGGGCCTCGATCGAGTCGCGGCGGACCGTCGAGAGCACCGACGCCGCCTGCTCGCCGCCCATCACCGAGATCCGCGCGTTCGGCCACATCCACAGGAACCGCGGCGAGTACGCCCGGCCGCACATCGAGTAGTTGCCGGCGCCGAACGAGCCGCCGATAACGACCGTTAACTTCGGCACCCGCGCGCAGGCGACCGCGGTGACCATCTTCGCGCCGTGCTTGGCGATGCCGCCGGCCTCGTACGCCTTGCCGACCATGAAGCCGGTGATGTTCTGCAGGAACAGCAGCGGGATCGAACGCTTGTCGCACAGCTCGATGAAGTGCGCGCCCTTCATCGCGGACTCGGCGAACAGGACGCCGTTGTTCGCGACGATGCCGACCGGGTGGCCGTGGATCCGGGCGAACCCGGTGACCAGCGTCGAGCCGTACTCCTTCTTGAACTCGCCGAACCGGCTGCCGTCGACGATCCGCGCGATCACCTCGCGCACGTCGTAGGGGGTGCGCGGGTCGGTCGGCACGACGCCGTACAGCTCGGCCGGGTCGACGGCCGGTGCCTCGGCCGGGAGCACGTCCCACGGGCGTGGCGTGCGCGGCCCGAGCGTCGAGACGATCGAGCGGACGATCCGCAGGGCGTGCGCGTCGTCGTCGGCCAGGTGGTCGGTAACGCCGGACTGGCGCGAGTGGACGTCGCCGCCGCCCAGCTCCTCCGCCGTGACGACCTCGCCGGTCGCCGCCTTGACCAGCGGCGGCCCGCCGAGGAAGATCGTGCCCTGGTTCCGGACGATCACGGCCTCGTCGCTCATCGCCGGGACGTACGCGCCGCCCGCGGTGCAGGAGCCGAGCACCGCGGCGATCTGCGGGATGCCGCGCGCCGACATCGTCGCCTGGTTGTAGAAGATCCGGCCGAAGTGTTCACGATCCGGGAAGACCTCGTCCTGCCTGGGCAGGAACGCGCCGCCGGAGTCCACCAGGTAGACGCACGGCAGGTTGTTGTGCAGCGCGACCTCCTGGGCGCGCAGGTGCTTCTTCACCGTCATCGGGTAGTACGTGCCGCCCTTGACGGTGGCGTCGTTGGCGACGACCACGCACTCGCGCCCGGAGACGCGCCCGATCCCGGTGATGATGCCCGCGGCCGGCGCTTCGTCGTCGTAGAGTCCGGTCGCGGCCAGCGGCGACAGCTCGAGGAACGGCGAACCCGGGTCCAGCAGGGTGTCGACGCGGTCGCGCGGGAGCAGCTTGCCGCGCTCGACGTGCCGGACCCGCGACTTCTCCGGCCCGCCGAGCCGGGTGCTCGCCAAACGTTTGCGGAGGTCCTCGACCAGCTCCGCATGCGATGTCGCGTTGCGGGCGTAGGCCTCGCTGTCCGGGGCAGCAGACGTCCCCAGTGCCGGCGTGTCCATGGGCTCCCTCGAAGTTAGCGGTCGTTAACCTCCGATCCGATGTTAGCGACCGCTAACCTGGCTGTCCAGTCTCCGGAATGCCGTGAAGGCCACCCCGGACGCACCGGGATGGCCTTCACGGACCGGAGGGGACCGGGTTCAGCCGATGGCCGCCCGCAGCGGGGCGTAGTAACCGCCGGACTGGCCGGCCACGGTCGGGTGGTAGGACTCGATGACCGGCCACGTGAGGCTGTGCAGGTAGTCGCCGGCCGAGGAGCAGATGTTGTGCCCGACGAACGACGGCCGGACGTCGACGAACGTCGCGCCGGCCGACGCCGCGCGGGACTGGGTGACCGACGCCAGGGTGTCGGCCCCGGAGTTGATCGCCGTGCGCTTGGTGTCGCTCAGCCCGACCCAGCAGGAGCCGGGCACGGTGTAGAAGCGCGGGTAGGACAGGACGACGAGGCGTGCGCCCGGCGCCTTGGCCTTGATCGCGTTGTAGGTGTTCGTCAGCAACGCCGGGAGCGTGTTGTTGACGTAGGTCTTCGCGGTGTTGACGCGGTTGGTGCAGTCCGCGTCGCTGCCGAGCGTGCAGGTCTGGATCACGTCGCTGAAGCCGGCGTCGTTGCCGCCCACGGTGACCGTGACCAGAGTCGCGTTGGAGGGGATGGAGTTGGCCTGGCTGATGACGTCACCCGTCCGGGCGCCGGAACAGGCCAGGAAGGTGAGCGACGTGCCGCTGTGCGCGTTGGCCCACAGCTGCGGGTAGGCGTTGGAGCTGCGGTAGCAGCTCCCGGAACTGCCGTAGCTGCCGGCGCCGACTCCCGAAGAGTAGGAGTCACCGACCGCTGCGTAGACGGTCCCGGCGGCCTGGGCGAGGCCCGTGACACCGAGAGTGGACAGGACGACGGCGCCGAGAGCCGTGATCGATCGCTGGAAGAATCGCCGGGACAGGCGGATCGGAACCCCCATGGGCCACTCCTTTGTGACAGAACCGACCTGAAAAGCACACCAGGTGAAGGCCTCACAAGGAAGAGCGACTACCAGCAAGTAACTCTCTTGGCCCACGACTTAAGACGGGCGGGTGGTTAACGTTCACTAACCGTTACCCCGGACCTGCTTGTTAGCGCTCGCTAACCTGTCGCCCCTAATATGGCCGGATGGCCGCGAACCCGACGCCACTCGTGAACGGCGAGAAGGCGAACAGACGCGAACAGATCTTGGCCGCGGCCGCCGAGCTGTTCGCCCACCACGGCTTCCACGGCGTCGGCATCGACGACATCGGCGCCGCGGTCGGCATCTCCGGCCCGGCGCTCTACCGCCACTTCCGGAGCAAGGACGCGATCCTCGGCGAGATGCTGAACTCGATCAGCCGCTACCTGCTCGACGGCGGCACGACGTGGGCGGGCAGGCCCGGCACCCCGGACGACACACTGGCCGGGCTCGTCGCGTTCCACGTCGGCTTCGCGCTCAACCACCCGGCGCTGATCACCGTCCAGGAGCGCAACCTCGCGAACCTCACCGACGCCGACCGCAAGCAGGTGCGCGCGCTGCAGCGCCAGTACGTCGAAGTGTGGGTGCGAGCGATTCGCGAAGCCATGCCGGAGCTGGGCGAACGGCAGGCGCGTTCGGCGGCACACGCCGTGTTCGGACTGATCAACTCGACCCCGTACAACCGCCATCTCGGTGACGGCGAACTCGCCGAACTGCTCTCCCGGCTCGCGTTGGGTGCTCTGCGCGCGGCCGGATGACCGACCCGGATCAAGGTATCCCCACGAGCGCCGTCGCTGGTGTTTGATGGGGCACGTGGACCCGGACTGGAACGAGCTGCTCGTCGAGAAGGCCCAGCGCGCGTTGACCGCGCTGAGCGTCGGCGACGACGCCGAGGCCCTCGTCGAGGTCGCTCCGACGGCCGCCGAACCGCAGGCCCGCGCGGACGAGACCAAAGCGCTGATGCTGCTGCTGTTCGGCGAATGCAGCGCGATGGTCTCCACCCTCGGGGACGGCGGCAGCGCGCCGGTCAAGGTCCAGGTCTTCGACGAGGACGGCGAAGAGGTGTCGATCGACCAGGCCGACCCGCCGGTGCGGACCGCGGTACGGACGCTGCTCGCCGAGGTGCACGGCAATACGGCGGCCGCGCAGGAGCAGGTCGAGATCGCGCTCGCCAACGCGGCGCCGGACGAGGTCGACAGCCTGGTCCTGCAGGCCCTGCGCTGGACGATCCGGCTGTCGGTGGAGTGCCTGGACCGCGACCTGCCGGTGGCGCCCTGGATCTCGGAAGCCGTTTCGGACTAGAGCGGCCGCAGGGATCGCACGATCGGGGTCAGGTACAGCTCCGCGACGCGACGGCGTTCGACGTCGTCGTCCACCGGGAGCACCGTCTCCGGCGTGAGCACCAGGGAGACCACGATCCGGATGAGCAGCTCGGCCATGCCGTCGATGTCCTCGTCCGGCAGGCTCAGCCGCCCCGCGGCGATCTCCGCGCGGAAGTGCTCCGCGATCCGCGCCCGCGCGGCCGCGAAGAGGCCGCCGGCCTGGACGGTCAGGTGCGGCAGGATCAGCTCGGGTTCCGTGCGCAGCAGGCGGGTGAGCAGCCGGTGGCCGCGCAGGTACCCCAGGGAGAAGCTCAACCCCTCGATGAGCTTCTCCTCCGGGGAGTCCTGGGCCTCGACGACGGCGTCGACCTTCGTCAGGAACCGCTTCATCTCCCGCAGGATCAGCGCGTTGAGCAGCTGGTCCTTCTTCGGGAAGTACCGGTAGATCGTCACCCGGGACAACCCGACGCGGCGCGCGACGTCGTCCACGGTGAACCGGCGCAGCCCGAAGTCCTCGGCCTGGGTCAGCGCCGCGCCCATGATCCGTTCGGACGTCTCGTCACCGGGCAGCTCGGTGTCGAGCGCGTGCTGCAGGAGGTTGCGCATGGGATGACCCTAGGCGCCTTTACAACTTGACGAGAAATGTTTCATGCGTTCTAGTGTTGCATGACACAGGGAGGCACGGAATGGCCGATCGCGAAGCCACGGCGGAACGGTTGCTCAGGTCGAGCGCCCGGCTCTCCTACGACCCCGGCGTCGACGTCCACTGGGCCGCGCCGCTGAACGAGGACCAGTTCTTCATCCCCGAACGGCTGGTTTCGCTGTACGGCACGCCGTTGTGGGACACGCTGACGCGCGAGCAGCGGATCGAGCTGTCGCGCCAAGAGCTGGTCAACACCGTCAGCGTCGGCATCTGGTTCGAGATCATCCTGATGCAGATGCTGCTGCGCGCGTCCTACCGGCAGGACCCGACGACGCGGCACGTGCACTACGCGCTGACCGAGATCGCCGACGAATGCCGGCACTCCACGATGTTCGCGACGCTGATCGAGCGCGTCGGCGGCCGGCCGTACCGCAACAACCGCTGGCTGCAGCTCTCGGCGCAGGCGCTGCCGTCGATCCTGCACGGGCCCGCGATGTGGGTGGCGACGCTGATCGGCGAAGAGATCTTCGACGCGCTGCAGCGCGAGCACCTCGACGACGAGTCGGTGCAGCCGGTGGTGCGCGCGGTGATGCGGATCCACGTCACCGAGGAGGCCCGGCACGTCCGGTACGCGCGGGACGACCTGGTCCGCGAACTGGCGCACGCGCCGTGGTGGCGCAAGGAGTTCGCACGAGTCGTGGTCGCCGCGGGGGCGCTGCTGATGTCGCAACTGCTCTCCCGGCCGCGGCAGTACCAGCGCGCCGGGATCGACCCGGCGGCGGCGGTCGCGGCCGCGCGCTCGAGTGCGCACCGGCGGGAGACGCTTGCCTTCGGCGCCCGCAAGCTCGTGCGGTTCCTGCGGGAGAACGACCTGATCGGCGGGCCGAGCGCGGTGCTCTGGCGCCGCGCCGGAATGCTCTGAAACGAGGGGAAGTCATGGCTATCAGGGATCTGCTCGCGAACGGCACCGGCCGGCTGGCCGACCGGATCAGCACCGCCGGCGACGAGGCCGGCGAGCGCGCCGACGACGTCGCCTGGCGGGTGGCCAAGCTGTCCGACAAGGCGGCGGAACGCTTGGGCGACGTCGCGGCGGGCGCGTCCCGCCGGGTGGCAGAACGCCTGGTACGACTGGGAGAACGGGTCGCTAGCCCAGCAGCGCCTTCACGAGGGCCGCGATCTGGCCGGTCTCGATGAGGAACGAGTCGTGGCCGTACGGCGACGACACCACCGCGGGCTCCAGACCGCCGGAGATCCCGGCGGCGATCTCCGCCGACTGGTAGAGCGGGTAGAGCCGGTCGCTGTCGACGCCGCCGATCACCGCGCGAGCCGTCACCCGGCCCAGTGCCGCCGCGACACCGCCGCGGTCGCGGCCGACGTCGTGGGTGTTCATCGACTCCGTCAGCACCAGGTAGCTGTTCGCGTCGAACCGGCCGGCCAGCTTCTCCGCGTGGTGGTCCAAATAGGACTCGACGGCGAACCGCCCACCCCGCAACGGATCCTCGGCACCCTGGTACGTCCGGCCGAACCGCTCGGCCAGCTCCGGCTCGCTGCGGTAGGTCACGTGCGCGATCCGCCGCGCGATGCCGAGACCGCGGGACGGCCCGGCCGGCGCCGAGTAGTAGTCACCACCGTGGAAGTCCGGGTCGCTGCGGATCGCGTGCAGCTGCGGGGACGCCCAGGCGATCTGCTCGGCGGACGCGCGTGCCGTCGACGCCAGCACCAGCACCGTCGCCACTCGTGAAGGCAGCGAAACCGCCCACTCCAGCGCACGCATCCCGCCCATCGACCCGCCGACCACGGCCGCCCAGCGGGCGATCCCGAGCGCGTCCGCCAGCACGGCCTCGGTCGTGACCTGGTCCCGGACCGTCACGACCGGGAAGCGGCTGCCCCAAGGCGTCCCCTCGGGATCGGGTGACGACGGCCCGGTCGATCCCTGGCAGCCGCCGAGGACGTTCGGGACCACGACGAAGAACTCCGTGGTGTCCAAGGCTTTCCCGGGCCCGATCAGCCCGTCCCACCAGCCCGCGCTGGGGTGCCCGGGCTCGGCCGGGCCGGCGGCGTGGCTGTCGCCGGTCAGCGCGTGCTCGACGAGGATCGCGTTGGACGCGTCGGAGTTCAGCGTCCCCCACGTCTCGTACGCCAGGGTGTAGCCGGGCAGCACACCACCGGCCTCGAGCGCGAGCCCGGGGCCGGTGACGAACCGGCGGCGGCCTGGCGGATCACCGATCCGCCAGGCCCCGGTGACGGGCTCAGCCGTCACAGATCCGCCTTGGCCGCCCGGAATCCGGCTTCCAGGTCGGCCTTGAGGTCCTCGATGCCCTCCAGCCCGACGGCGAGCCGGACCAGGCCCGGCGTCACGCCGCTGGCCAGCTGCTCCTCCGGCGAAAGCTGACTGTGCGTGGTCGACGCCGGGTGCACGATCAGGCTGCGGACGTCGCCGATGTTGACCAGCTGGCTGTGCAGTTCGGTGCCGTCGACGAACTTCCGGCCCGCCTCGACCCCACCGCGCAGGTCGAACGAGAGCACCGCGCCCGCGCCGCGCGGCAGGTACTTCTGCGCCGCGGAGTAGAACGGGCTGGACGGCAGTCCGGCGTAGTAGACCTTCTCGACCTCGTCGCGCTGCTCGAGCCACTCGGCGAGCCCCTGCGCGTTCGAGACGTGCCGCTCGATGCGCAGCGACAGCGTCTCGATGCCCTGCAGGATCAGGAAACTGTTCAGCGGCGAGATCGCCGCGCCGGTGTCACGCAGGATCTGGACGCGCGCCTTCGCCGCGTACGCGCCCGGGCCGAGCGCCTCCCAGTACTTGAGGCCGTGGTAGCTCGGGTCCGGCTCGTTGAAGCCCGGGAACTTCGCCGGGTCCTTGCCGAAGTCGAACGTACCCGCGTCGACGAGCACGCCGGCCACCGTGGTGCCGTGGCCGCCGAGGTACTTCGTCGCCGAGTGGACGACGACGTCGGCGCCGTGCTCGATCGGCCGCAGCAGGAACGGCGTCGGCACGGTGTTGTCGACGACCAGCGGCACGCCGACCTCGTGCGCGACGTCGGCGACGCCCCGGATGTCGAGGACGTTGCTGCCCGGGTTGGCCAGCGTCTCGCCGAAGAACAGCTTGGTGTTCGGGCGGACGGCCGCGCGCCACTGCTCGAGGTCGTCCTGGTCCTCGACGAACGAGACCTCGATGCCCAGCTTCGGCAGCGTGTAGTGGAAGAGGTTGTACGTGCCGCCGTAGAGCGACGGGCTGGAGACGAAGTGGTCACCGGCGTTGGCCAGGTTGAGGATCGCCGCCGTGGTGGCGGCCGAGCCGGAGGCGAACGCCAGCGCCGCGACACCGCCTTCGAGCGACGCGAGCCGCTGCTCCAGGACGTCCTGGGTCGGGTTCATGATCCGCGTGTAGATGTTGCCCGGCTCGGCGAGGCTGAACAGGTCGGCGCCGTGCTGGCTGTCGCGGAAGACGTACGACGTCGTCTGGTAGATCGGCGTCGCCCGGGCGCCCGTCGCCGGATCCGGCGCGGCGCCCGCGTGGATCTGCCTGGTCTCGAAGGACCACGCCGAGGTGTCGTCCGCGCTCATCGGTTCTCCTTGCGGCTCAAGGTGTTCTGGAGGGCTGCTCGTCCGAAGCTACTTGGGCCGAACGGAGTACCCAACCGTTCCCACGTCCTGGGAGACACGGTACGCGGGGTTACCGCCAAGAACTGTCTTGCAAACTCAATCTCTCGGCAACTAAGATACTTTTTACAGGGGTACTTCTACTGAGGGAGACAACGTGGAACGGGTGCAGGTGCTGGTCGTGGGGGCCGGGCTGAGCGGGTTGTCGGCGTCGATGTTCCTGGCGCAGGACGGAGTGGACGTGCTGACCGTCGAGCGGCACGCGGGAACGTCGGTCCACTCGCGGGCCGCCGGGCAGAACTGGCGGACGATGGAGCTGTTCCACTGGGCGGGCATCGACGACGACGTGCTGAACGCGAGCCCGAGAGCGTCACAGGGCCTGCGGATCACGGTGGCGACCAGCCTGGCCGGGCAGGTTTTCCACCGGCTCGCCGAAGACGGCAGCGAGTTCGACGTCTCGGCCACGACCACGATGCCGCACGGCATGGCCGGCCAGGAGGTCGTCGAGCCGATCATGCTGGCCGCCGCGGAGAAGGCGGGCGCGCACGTCCGGTTCCGCACCGAACTGACCGAGCTGGCGCAGGACGACGACGGCGTCACCGCGACGCTGCGGCACCGCGACTCCGGCGAGGAGACGGTGGTGCGCGCGGACTACGTCGTCGCGGCCGACGGCGGGCGCAGCGGGATCCGGCGGCTGCTGGGCATCCCGGCCGAGGGCCTGGACGGGCTGAGCCACTGCCTCGGCGTGGTGTTCGACGCCGACCTCGGCGACCGCGTCAAAGCGGGCGTGACCGACCTGTTCTACCTGCGGCACCCGGAGTTCACGGCCGGGTTGTCGAACACCGACGTCGCCAGCCGGTACGTCTTCGCCCCGGACTACCACCCGGAACGCGGCGAAAGCCCGGACGACTTCGGCCACGACCGGCTGGTCGCGATGATCCGCACCGCCACCGACCTGCCCGACCTCGACCCGAAGATCGTTTGGACCGGCTCGTGGGAGATCGCCGCCCGGATCGCGGAGCGGTTCCGGTCCGGGCGCGTCTTCCTGGCCGGTGACGCGGCGAAGGTGACACCGCCGTCGGGCGGGCAGGGCGGCAACACGGCGATCGGCGACGGCGCGGACATCGCGTGGAAGCTCGCCGCGGTCCTTCGCGGCGACGCGGGCGAGGCACTGCTGGACACCTACGAGGCCGAACGCAAACCCATCGCCCGGATGATTGTCGACATGTCGCTGCACAACCTCAAGCAGCGCATGCACCCCGACCTGGACGTCTCCGGACTGACCGAGGCCGAGGACCCGCTGGCCGCCGTCCTCGGCTTCCGCTACCGCTCGACGGCGGTGCTCACCGAGGAGCCCGACGACGGTTCCCGGGTCGAGGACGTCCACGCGCCGACCGGGCGGCCCGGGTTCCGCGCGCCCGGCATGGCGTCCACAGTGGACTTACTGGGTCACTCGTGGGTGCTGCTGTGCGCCGGAGACAGTTCGGCCTGGACGTCCGCCGCCGACGTCGACTGTCACGCCATCGAGGGTGAAGAGTTCGCGGCGAAGTACGGGCTGGCCCCGGGAGGCGCGTCCCTGGTCCGCCCGGACGGCATCGTCGCGTGGCGCGCGAAGGAACCGCTGGCGGACCCGGCGGCCGAGCTGAAGCGGGTCCTGGATGCGGTTCTGTCGCGTTAACGCTGCCCCAGCACCCAGTGGAAGGTCGCCGGGCCTTCCGGCTCGTGCATCGTCACCGGCTCGTCGACGACCAGCGTGAAACCGGCGGCTTCGAGGAGCCGCCGGTTCTCCGCCACGTTGTGGGAGCTGAAGAACATCGGTGTGCCGAGCCAGTCCGCTTCGACGCCGTTCGCCTCGCTGCAGCCCAGCGCGGCCAGGAACCAGCCGCCGGGCCGGAGCCAGCCGGCGATGCGCCCGAAGAGGTCACCCTGGTGCTCGCGGGGCACGTGCAGCACCGAGTAGAACGCGGTGACGGCGTCGAAACTCTCGCCCGGGAACGACACCTCCGCCATGTCGGCCTTCTCGAACCGCGCACCGGGGACGTTCCGCCGCGCCAGGTCGAGTTGTGCCGCGGAGAGGTCGACGCCGAGGACGTCGTGGCGTTCGGCGAGCAGCGCCGTGCACGGGACGCCCGCGCCGCAGCCGAGGTCGAGCACCGCGGCGCCGTCGTCGAGCCGGTCGGTCAGCTCCCCCAGGAAGCGCCGCCGCGGGTCGTCGGCGATCCGCGCGCTCCACGCGAGGTAGCGCTCCGCCGAGCTGTCGTAGCCGGATTCGACGATCTCCCGGGGTTCGCGCACCCTTCCGACCCTAGCGAGCCGGGCGATCCGTTTTCGGCGAGAATGAGCCGGTGGTGTCGGTGCGCAGCGTGGTCGACCGGGTGGGGCCGACGCTGCTCCACGCGCTCCAGGTGCCCGAAGACTCGCCCGCCGTCGCCGACGTCGTCATCGCCGAGCCCGGCGGGGCCGTCACCCTGGCCGCGGGTGATCTGGTGCTCGGCGTCGCCACGACCGGGCCCGAAGACGCCGCCGAGCTGGTGAAACTGAGCGCCGGGCAGGGCGCCGCCGCGGTGCTGCTCAAGCCGCCCGTCGCGGGGAAGACGTCCGTGAAGCGGGCCGCGAAGGCCGCCGGGATCGCGCTGATCCAGGTGCACGCCGCGACGTCGTGGGCGCAGCTCGTGTGGCTGCTGCGGACCGTCCTCGACGCGCTCGCCGACGAGTCCGAGAACCTCGAGAACGACATCGGCTCCGGCGATCTCTTCCGGCTGGCCGACGCCGTCGCGTCCGTTGTGGACGCTCCGGTGACCATCGAGGACACCAACTCGCGCGTGCTCGCCTACTCCGCCCGCCAGGACCTCACCGACCCCGCGCGCGTCGCCACGATCATGGGCCGCCGCATCCCGGACGACGTCCTCGCGCGGTTCCGCTCGCGCGGTGTCTTCCGCGAACTGTCGCGCGGACGGCAGACGATCTTCGTGCCCGCCCAGCGCGACGGCACGCTGCCGCGGCTGATCGTGCCGATCCGGATGGGCGGCGAGCTGCTCGGCTCGATGTGGGCGGTGGTCGCCGGGCCGGTGTCCGACGAGCGCGCGGCCGCCTTCGCCGACGCCGCCCCGGTCGTCGCGCTGCACCTGCTGCGGCGGCGGGCCTACACCGACGCGCAGCGCCGCGCGTCCGCCGAACTGCTGCGGGGAGTGCTCGAAGGCCGGGCCAACCCGCGCAAGGCGATGGCGGAGCTGGACCTGTCCGACGAGCCGCACCGCGTGGTCGTCATCGAGGTCACCGGCGGCGACGGCCGGGACGCCGAAGGCCTGCGGCTCGCGTTGCTGGAACGGCTTTCCCAGGGCATCGGCCGCCGTCCGGTGGCGACCGAGCTGGGCGGGCTGCTGTACGCGGTGGTCCCGGACCGCGCCGGGTCCGGCGGCTGGGCCGAGCTGCGCGAGGCGCTCGTGACGCAGCCGGCGTCCAAGCGCGGTGGCGCCCCGCGGGCCGCCGCGGGCTCCCCCGGCGAGATCGGCGACCTCTCGCTGTCGCGCGCCCAGGCCGACGAAGCCCTCGGCCTGCTGCGCGCGGAAATCCTCGACGAGCGCGTGATCACCTTCGACGAGGCCTGGACGTCGCTGGCCCTGCACCGCGGGGCGACGGCGGCGGCCGCGGCGAAGGTCGCGGAACTCGGCCCGCTCGGCGCGCTGCGCGCCCACGACGAGACGAGCAAGGCCGGCTACGCCGACACGCTGTACGAGTGGCTGCGGCACCCCGGCGACCCGCGGGCGGCGGCCCGGGAGCTGCGGATCCACCCCAACACCCTGCGCTACCGGATGCGGAAGCTGCTGGAGCTCGTCCCGCTGGACCTCGACGACCCCGACGTCCGGCTCGCCCTGATCACCCAGCTGGTGGCGTTGCGCTGGAGCTGAGCCGTTCTGGCTTATGCACTGGTCCGCATGGATCGCGCCGAACGTACGGAATGTCCTTTCCCGCCGAAAGAAGGTGGATTCCGGGGGATTCGCGGCGCATTTTCGCTGCACCACCCGGGGTGGCCGGGTCGTCGCAGAGGAGTCGTCCATGAGTTTTCGCAGGGCCCTGAAGCTGGGCGCGGTGTCCGCGCTCTCCCTGGTTTCCCTGGCCGTCCCGAGCGCCACGGCCGGCAGCACCGTCGCGGCGCCGAGCGGCGACTGCTTCACGCCGACGCAGTCCGCGGACCGCAGCAAGGATGGCCACGCCGACAGCCTGTCGCCGGCCGAAGCCGCCCGCGTCGAGGCCGACATGCAGAGCAAGCTGGCCGGCCGGCGCGCCGCGCTGGCGCCCGCGGCGGTGTCGATCCCGGTGTACTTCCACGTGATCACGAGCGGTTCGACCGGCAACCTGCCGGCCGCCACGATCACCAAGCAGATCTCGGTGCTGAACGGCGCGTACTCGAGCAAGGGCTTCACGTTCAGCCTGGTGAGCACGGACTACACGAACAACTCCACCTGGTACAACGGCATCACCGACGGCACGTCCGCCGAGCGCAACATGAAGAACGCGCTGCGCAAGGGCGGCAAGAACGCGCTGAACATCTACACCGCCAACCTCGGCGACGACCTGCTCGGCTGGGCGACGTTCCCGTGGAACTACAACTCGCAGCCGAAGCTGGACGGCGTCGTCATCCTCGACGAGTCCCTCCCGGGCCGCTCGGCGACCAACTACAACGAGGGCGACACGGCCACCCACGAGGTCGGCCACTGGATGGGGCTGTACCACACGTTCCAGGGCGGCTGCTCCGGTTCGGGCGACTACGTCTCGGACACCCCGGCCGAAGCGACGGCGACGTCCGGCTGCCCGGCGAGCAAGAACACCTGCTCGGCCGCGGGCAACGACCCGATCCACAACTTCATGGACTACAGCTACGACAGCTGCATGTACGAGTTCACCGCGGGCCAGGGCACCCGGATGACCAGCTCCTGGTCGGCCTACCGCGCCTGACCCGCAAAGCCGTGAATGGCACATTGAGGGACTCTGAGTCCCTCAATGTGCCATTCACGGCTTTTCACGGGACCAGGAGGGTTTTGCCCACCGTGGTGCGGGATTCCATCGCCGTGTGGGCGTCGGACGCTTGGGCCAGCGGGAAGCGTTGGCCGATCAGCGGGACCAGGCGGCCTTCCGCCGCCTCCGTCAACGCCGACTTCGTGAACGTGCGCATGTCCTCGGGTCCGCCGAGCGAACGGACCAGCGTGACGCCCCGCGCCGCGGCGTCCTCTTCGGACACTTCCGACCACGACCCACCCGCCAGGCCGTAGCTCGCCATCCGGCCGCCGCGGCGCAGCAGGCCGAACGCCGCCGTGCCGATTTCGCCGCCCACGCCGTCGAAGACCACGTCGACTTCGCCCGCTGAAGACGTCCAGTCCGGCGCCAGGTAGTCGACGACCACGTCGGCGCCGAGCACCTGGGAAACCTTCGCCGGACCGCCCGCGGCGCCCACCACCACCGCGCCCGCCGCCTTCGTCAGCTGGACCAGCAGGCCGCCGACCCCGCCCGCCGCCGCTTCGACCAGCACTCGATCGCCCGGACGGACACTGGTCGCATGGACCAACGCGGTCGCGGTGCGCCCGTCGGCGAGCAGCGCGACCGCCGCGTCGAGCGCCAAGCCGTCCGGCACCGGGAACACCGCCGACGCGGCCACCGCGACGCGCTGGGCGTACCCGCCGGATCCCCCGGTCGAGGTCACCACCCGCTGCCCGGCGAGGTCCGGGTCCACCCCCGCGCCGACCGCGCTGATCACGCCGCCGACGCCGTTGCCGGGCACGATCGGCAGCTCGGGACGGAACGGCCCGGGGCCGCCCGACCGCATCTGCGTCTCGACGAACGTGGTGTTCACGAACGCCACCTCGACCACGACCTGGCCGTGCCCCGGGACCGGGTCCGGGGCCTCCCCCGGGACGAGCACTTCCGGACCGCCGAACTCCTTCATCCACACCACGCGCATGCGGCACAGGCTGCAACTTCGAGTCCGGTCGAGGTCAACGGCCTGTCGGCGGAGCACCATGAAAGCGTCGAAGAACTGTCCGCTCAGCACGATGACACCGCCGTCCGGGTGGTTCACCGTGAGGGGAACCACCGCACCGAATCCGGACGCAGACCGACCCAGGAGGCCGACCGTGCGTATCGCCGTTCCCCGTGAGATCAAGAAGCACGAGTACCGGGTCGCGCTGACCCCGGCGGGCGTGCACGAGCTGGTCGGCCGCGGGCACGACGTGTTCGTCGAGACCGGTGCCGGTGTCGGTTCCTCGATCACCGACGAGGAGTACGTCGCCGCCGGCGCGAAGATCCTCGCCACCGCGGACGAGACCTGGGCCCAGGGCGAGCTCGTGCTCAAGGTCAAGGAGCCGATCGCCGAGGAGTACGGACGTCTCCGGCGCGACCAGGTGCTGTTCACCTACCTGCACATCGCCGCCGACCGGCCGCTGACCGACGCGCTGCTGGCCGCGGGCACCACCGCGATCGCCTACGAGACCGTCCAGACCGCCACCGGCGCGCTGCCGCTGCTCGCCCCGATGTCCGAGGTCGCGGGCCGGCTGGCCCCGCAGGTCGGCGCGTTCTCCCTGATGAAGCCGAGCGGCGGCCGCGGTGTGCTGCCCGGCGGCATCCCCGGCGTGCACCCGGCGCGCGTCGTCGTCATCGGCGGCGGTGTCGCCGGCCTGAACGCCGCCCGCGTCGCCCTCGGCCTGGGCTCGGACGTCGAGATCCTGGACACCAACGTCGACCGCCTCCGCCAGATCGACAACGACTTCGGCGGCCGCATCCGCACGGTGACGTCGAACCGGCTGTCGGTCGAAGAGGCCGTGCTGCAGGCCGACATGGTCGTCGGCGCGGTGCTGGTGCCGGGCGCGAAGGCGCCGAAGCTGGTCTCGAACGAGCTCGTCTCGCGGATGAAGGCGGGCAGCGTGCTCGTCGACATCGCGATCGACCAGGGCGGCTGCTTCGCCGACTCCCGGCCGACCACCCACGACGACCCGACGTACACCGTGCACGAGTCGGTCTTCTACTGCGTCGCGAACATGCCGGGCGCGGTGCCCCGCACGTCGACCTACGGCCTCACGAACGTCACGCTGCCCTACGCGGTCCAGCTGGCCGAGCACGGCTGGAAGACGGCGCTGCAGGCGGACGCGGCACTGGCGAAGGGCCTCAACACCCACGCCGGCGCCCTGACCAACGCCCCGGTCGCGCTGGCCCACGACCTGCCGCACACCCCGCTGGCCACCGTCCTCGCCTGACCATCACCCCACCCGAGCGGGCTCCTGTCGTTCTACGGCAGGGGCCCGCTCTCCTTTGGCCAGCAGCTGCCGCCCGTACACGATGGCCGGCAGCTCGACCCAGCGGCGCAGCCCGCACGCGAAGAGCAGCGCGACGGCCGACGTCGCGGCGGCCTTGGCGAGCCCGGTCGGCAGCAGGAGGCCGGTGACACCCGCGGCGCCGGTCTGCGCGAGGTACAGCGCGTACGACCGGTCCCCGACGAACGTGACCGGACGGCTCGCCAGCAGCCGCCGGACCGGACTCCGCGCGATCACCGCGACGAGCAGGAGCGCCGACCCGGCGGCGTAGATCGGGACGACGTACTGCCAGTGCCCGCCGAGCAGCTGCCCCAGCGGCTTGACCGAGAGCTGCAGCACGACGAACCCGGCGGCCACCAGCACCGCCGCGGCCGGGCTGGTCAGCGGCCGGAAGACGGCGAACCCGCGCGGGTGGTGCAGCGCCAGCCCCAGCAGGCAGCCGATGACGAGCGAGCCGTAGTGCACGCTCAGGCTCGCCCACTGCGCCGACGGCGCCAGCGGCAGGACCGTGAGGACGGCGACCACCACGCCCGCACCGAACATCAGGCGCAGCGCGGTTTTCCCGCTGCGCGCGAACGACGTCAGCACGAGCAGCGCGGGCCAGACGAGGTAGAACTTCTCCTCCACGCCCAGCGACCACGACGTCGGGTACGGCGTGTTGTAGTCGACGACCTCGTTGAAGAAGGTCAGGTAGAACGGCATCGCGTCGGCGAGCCGGCTGGCGTGGTAGGTCCCGGCGAGCGTCACGGCCAGCGCCGTCAACCCGAGCAGCAGGAAGTACACCGGCATGATCCGGAAGACCCGGCGGACGTAGAAGTCGCGCAGGGAGATCCGGCCCGTGCGGTCTTCCTCGCGCAGGGCCAGCGTCGTGATGAGGAAACCGGACAGCACGAAGAACAGCTGCACGGCGATCCAGCCCTGCAGCCGGTCGACGACCGGGCCGCCGTAGTGGAAGAACACGACGGCGAGGGCGGCGAGCGCACGCAGGCCGGTCAGGCCCGGGAACCACGACGACGCCCGGTATTCGGCGTGGCCGATCGGCCGCCACCAGGAGGAAGCGATCATGGTCGCAGCGTCGGGCGCGGACGCTGAACCGGAGCTGAAGCGACCTTAAGACGTCTTCAGCTCCGGGATCCGGACAACGAACCGGCTCCCGTGCTCGACCTCGGCCGTGCCGCCGTGGGCGCGGGCGATGTCGGCAACGATGGCCAGCCCCAGTCCCGCGCCGCCGTCGTCGCGGGCGCGGCCGTCGTCCAGCCGGACGAAGCGGTCGAAGACGCGCTCGCGGTCCGCCTCGGCGATGCCGGGCCCGTCGTCGCCGACCGCGAGCACGGCCTGTCCGTCCACAACGGACACTTCGACCGTGACGCGGGAGGCCGCGTGCCGGACGGCGTTGTCGACGAGGTTGCGGACCAGCCGCTCCAGCCGTGACCGGTGGCCGCGCACGACGGGCGCCCCGCTGATCTCGACGTGGACGTCGCGGCCGTCCACCCCGGCCTCGACCACGTCGGCCAGTGCCACGGGTTCGAGGCGGTCCGGCCCGGCGTCCAGCTTGCCGAGCAGCACGAGGTCGGCGACGAGGTCCTGCAGCCGGGTGACGTCGAGCAGCGCGTTCTCGCAGGCGGCCCGCCAGTCGAGCCGGTCCGGGTGCGCGAGCAGCACCTCCAGTTGCGTCCGCATCGAGGCGAGCGGGGTGCGCAGCTCGTGCGACGCGTCGGAGGTGAACCGGCTCTGGCGCGTGACAGCGTTGTCGAGCCGGGCGAGCATCGAGTTCATCGTCTCGGCGAGGCGCGCGATCTCGTCGGCGCTGCCCGGCGCAGGGACGCGGCGGCCGAGGTCGTGCGCGCCGATCTCGGCGACCTCGGCGCGGATCGCCTCGACCGGCCGCAGCGACCGGCTGACGGCGAACCACGCGATCACGCCGATGAGCACCGCGACGGCGGGGACGCCGGCGGTGAGCGTGGTGCGGGCCGAGTCGACCGCCGCCTGCCCCTCGGGGTCGATCCGGACCCCGGCGTAGACGTCGTACTTGCTGTCGCCGCTGACCTCGTGGATGACGTGCACGGTCAGGTCGTCGTCGAGCCCGCCCAGTTCGGGCGCGCAGCCGACGGACGCCTGGTCGGCCCGGTCGATCTCGCCGGGCCCCACGGTGACGTCGGCGTCGTACGCGGCCAACGTCGCGCCGCGCAGTACCGGGCAGGACGCCAGCCGGTTCCCCGACCGGTCGGTGACCTCGTAGATCGAATCCCGGACGAGCCGCAGGTCATCGGGCTTGGCGCCCGTGTTGAGCAGCTGGACGACCGCTTCCGCGTGGGCCACGGCGAGCTGCTGGGCGGCGTTTTCGAGGCGGCTCTGGGACTGCACCACGAACCAAACGGACACCGCCCCGAGCGCGACGGCGGAGGTCGCGAAGGCCGTTAACGCGACGCGGAAGCGGGTCGAGCGGAAGAACCTACGCACCGGGCGTCACCACGAGGTAGCCCGCCCCGCGGACGGTCCGGATGGTTTTGCTCCCGAGCTTCCGGCGCAGCGCGCTGACGTGCACCTCGACGAGGTTGGCGGTGGCCGCGGAGGCGAAGTCCCACAAGTTGTCGAGCAGCTCGGCCTTGGTGACGACCTGCCCGGGTCGCTGCGCGAGGTAGGCGAGCAGTGCGAACTCCTTGCCGGTGAGCGTGATGCCGGCGTCCCCACGCCGGCAGGTGTGGCTCGCCAGGTCCAGTTCGAGATCACCCAGCCTGAGGACGCCCGGCCGGGTGGCGCCGCCGCGGCGGATGAGAGCGCGCAGCCGGGAGAGCAGGACACCGTAGGAGAAGGGCTTGGGCAGGAAGTCGTCGGCACCGGTGTCGAGGGCCTCGATCTCGTCGTCCTCGCCGTCCTTGGCGGTGAGCATGAGGATGGGCGTGCTGTCACCCTGGTCCCGCAGCCGGCGGCAAACGCGGTAGCCGTTGAGGCCGGGCAGCATGATGTCGAGAACGATGGCCGAGTAGGGGTGTTCGCCGGCGAACCACAGAGCGTCCCGCCCGTTGTGCGCGACGTCGACGGCATACCCCTCGGCACTGAGCCCGGCCCGCAGGGCCTCGGCCAACCGCCGCTCGTCCTCGACGAGCAAGATCCGCATCGAGCCAAGATGCCACAGGGATCGCGGGGACGCGCTGGGAGCGTGAACGTAAGCGGCGGCCCGCTCAACCAACCTGGGGGTCATTGGGAGCGGGCCGCCGAGACCTAGCTTAGAGGGCTCCGAGCGACTTTGCTGCACCGGGTCGGCAAGTCTGGCAAATTCTTTATCAACTCGCCCCGGCCCCCACCACAAACCCTCTGGTCAGACGCCTGCCTCCACTACGGGCAGTCGCCGGAACCGGTTGCGGAACGTGACGAAAGTCGCTCCCGGCCGGTTCACCCGTTCCGTGCGCGCGGGGCGCCCGGGTAGGGCAGGATGCGGCCCATCAGCGGGAACGTAAGGGGACGGTATGCACGACGGCAGTGGCCGGATTGTGGTGCAGAACCTGAGCAAGCAGTTCGGCACGGTGAACGCCGTGCAGAACCTGAGTTTCACGGTCGAAGCCGGTTCTGTGACGGGCTTCCTCGGCCCGAACGGTGCCGGGAAGACGACGACGCTCCGCATGTTGCTCGGGCTGGTGACGCCGACCTCGGGGTCGGCGACGATCAACGGGAGGCCGCACTCGCAGCTGGGCAACCCGGCGCGGGTGGTGGGCTCGGTGCTCGAGAACGAGGGCTTCCACCCGGGCCGGACGGCGCGCAACCACCTGCGCGTCTACGCGGCGGCGATCGGCGTGCCCGACGCCCGCGCGGACGAGGTGCTGGGCCTGGTCGGGCTGGGCAGTGCCGCCGACCGGAAGGCGGGCGGGTTCTCCCTCGGCATGCGGCAGCGGCTGGCGCTCGCGACGGCGTTGCTGGGCGACCCGCAGGTGCTGGTGCTCGACGAGCCGACGAACGGCCTCGACCCGGAGGGCATCCTCTGGCTGCGCAACTTCCTGCGGGCCTACGCCCGGGAGCAGCGCCGCACGGTGCTGGTGTCGAGCCACCTGCTCAACGAGGTCGAGCAGCTGATCGACCAGGTGGTCATCATCAGCCAGGGCGTGACGCGCTACAACGGGTCGCTGGACCAGCTGCGCAAGGGCCAGCAGTCCCGGGTGCTCGTGCAGCCGGCGGACCCGGCGGGACTGGTGAAGGCGTTGCAGGAGAACGGCATCCAGCAGGTGTCGCCGACGCCGGACGGCCGGGTCGCCGTCGCGGGCTCGTCGGTGCAGCAGATCGGTGACCTGGCCGCGAAGGCCGGGATCGCGGTGTACGGGATGCAGGAGGAGCACGCCGACCTGGAGCGGATGTTCTTCCAGCTGACGCAGGGTCAGTTCGCCGGTGCGCCGGGCATGCCGCCGCAGGGCCCGCCGCCGGGGTATCCCCCGCAGCCGCCGTACCAGCAGGGCCCGCCGCCGCCCGGCTACCCGCCTTCCGGGCCGCCACAGCAGCAGTACCAGCAGGGCCCGCCGTCCGGGCCGCAACAGCAGCAGTACCAACAAGGTCCGCCGCAGGGCTGGGGAGGTCCGCAGCAGTGATGGGGAACCTGGTCAAGGCGGAGTTCCGCAAGACGCTCTCGCTGAACACGTGGTGGGTGCTGCTCATCCCGCTGGCGCTGGTGGCGTTCTGGCTGACGTTCGCGTGGGGCAAGATCACCAACGACTTCGCGGACTTCCTGGGCTCGGACCGTGACGCCAGGCAGGTCACCACGTTGATCGGCCTGGACCCGAACCAGGTGCCGGTGGGGCTGCTCGCGCTGGCGCACGGCGTGAACATCGCGCAGCTCGTCCCCGGGCTGTTCGGCATCTTCGCGCTGGCCGGCGAGTACCGCAGCAAGACGATCACGACGACGTTCCTGACCGCACCGAACCGGCTCTCGGCGCTGACCGCGAAGATGCTCACCTACGTCGGGTGGGGCGCGATCTACGGCCTGGTCAGCTTCGGTGTCTCGGCGGTCGCCGTCATGTCGTCGGTGGACTCGGGCCGCTGGCCGTCGGCGGGCCAGTGGCTGGCCGCGCTCGGCGGGACGGTGCTGGCCGCGGTACTGGTGACGTTGTTCGGCATCGGGTTCGGCGCGGTGCTGCGCAACGTGCCGCTCGCGGTGGTGCTGTTCCTGGTGTGGTTCCTGATCGTGGAGAACGTCGTGGTGATCCTGTTCTGGGGCCAGACGACACTCCTGGGCGGGATCCTGCCGAACGGCACCGCGAACGGCATCGTCGGCGGCATCGCCGCGGACGCGTTCGGGTTCAACTCGCTCAACCTGCCCGCCGACGTCAACACGGGGGCGCAGTTGCTGCTGCAGTACACCGCGGCGGCGCCCGGCGTGCTCTCGTGGTGGGCGTCGGCGCTGATCTTCTTCGCGTGGACGATGCTCTTCTTCGGCTTCGGCTGGCTGGGCAACCAGAAGCGCGACATCACCTGATCGAGCGATCCCGAGAGGGCCCCTTCCCGACGTCGGGAAGGGGCCCTCTCGGCGCTGGAGGAAATATTCTGTCGGTGGCGGCGCTTAGTGTTGCTACGTGACCATCGCTCCGCCTCGTCCCCGTCAAGAGCTCCCACCAGCCGAGACCGTCGGCTGGGTCCGCAGGCTGTCCGCCGCGGCGTGGGAGCACCGCGCGACCGTCGTGTTGTCGCTGGTCGCCGCCGTGTTCAGCGTCGGCGTGCAGGCCGCCAGCCCGCTGCTGGTGCGCGCGGCGGTGGACGACGCGGTGGCCGGGCAGACCGGGGCGTTGCCCGGGATCGCGGTCTTCCTGGTGGCGTTGCAGCTGGTCGCGTTCGCCACGGCGTTCCTGCGCCGGTACTTCGGCGGCAAGCTCGCCCTCGATGTCCAGCACGACCTGCGGCAGCGGGTGTTCAACGCGGTGTCCCGGCTCGACGGCGGCAAGCAGGACGCCCTGCGAACCGGCCAGGTCGTCTCACGCGCGATCTCGGACCTGCAGCTGGTCGTCGGAATCCTGATGCAGATCCCGTTGTCGTTCGGCTCGGTGATCTTCGCGGTGCTGTCGTTCGGCGCGATGCTCTGGATGTCGCCGGTGCTGACGCTGATCGCGCTGGTCGTCACGCCCGCGGTCGGCATCGTCGTGACCCGCAGCCGGAAGCGGCTGTTCCCGGCCACGTGGTCGGCGCAGCAACGCGCGGCGGACGTCGCGCAGCAGGTCGAGGAGACCGTCACCGGCGTGCGCGTCGTGAAGGGGTTCGGCCAGGAGTCGCGTGAGGTCGGCCGCCTGGAGCGGACGGCGCGCAAGCTGTTCGGCGAACGCCTTCGCGCGGCGAAGCTGGCCGCGGTACCGACGGCGACCACGGCGGCGCTGCCCGCCGCGGGTCAGGTCGCGGTGCTCGGCATCGGCGGCGTGCTCGCCCTGAACGGCTCCATCACGCTCGGCACCTTCCTCGCCTTCGCGACCTACCTCGCCACGCTGATCGGCCCGGCCCGGATGCTGTCCGGGCTGGTCGTGCAGGCCCAGCTGACCCGCGCCGGCGCGGAGCGCGTCTACGAGCTGATCGACGCGCAGTCGGAGGTCGTCGACGCACCGGACGCGCGGCCGCTGCCGAGCGGACCGCTCGGCGTCGAGCTGAGCGACGTCCGGTTCGGCTACACCCGCAGCGAGCCGGTGCTCGACGGGCTGTCGGTGGAGGCCCGGCCAGGCGAGACGCTCGCGCTGGTCGGCACCGCCGGGTCCGGGAAGTCGACGATCTCGCTGCTGCTGCCCCGCTTCTACGACGTGCACGCGGGCGCGGTGCGCGTCGGCGGCCTCGACGTCCGGGTCGTGCCGCTGCGGCAGCTGCGCCAGGCGATCGGCGTCGTCTTCGAGGAGGCGTTCCTCTTCTCCACCTCGATCCGCGACAACATCGCCTACGGCAGGCCGGACGCGAGTGACGACGAGATCTTCGCGGCGGCGCGCGCGGCGGAGGCCGACGAGTTCATCCGCGACCTGCCGGACGGTTACGACACCCTGGTCGGCGAGCGCGGGCTGACCCTCTCGGGCGGCCAGCGGCAGCGGCTCGGGCTGGCCCGGGCGCTGATCACCGACCCGCGGATCCTGGTCCTCGACGACGCGACGTCGGCGATCGACACCGTCACCGAGGCGGCGATCTACGACACCCTGCGCTCGGTCACGGCCGGCCGCACGACCCTGCTGATCGCGCACCGGCGCTCCACGCTCGCGCTGGCCGACCGGATCGCGGTGCTCGACGACGGCAAGGTGATCGACGTCGGCACCGAGGCCGAGCTGACGGCCCGCTGCCCGCTGTTCCGCGAGCTGATCGCGGGCCCGGGTGACGACGTCGAAGAGAAGGTCCGCTGCGAGGGCCTCGACCGCAACCCGGCGGGGGTCACCCCGGCGCTCTGGCCGCGTGACGAGAGCAAGGACGACGTCGACGCGCTGGCCGAGGCCGCGCAGCAGCGCAGCGCCAACCCGAACAGCAGCGGGTTCGTCGGCGGGGGCGGGGGCGGCGGCGGTGCCGGTCTCGACGTGCCGCCGACACCGGAGCTGATCGAGGGCGTGCGGAAGCTGCCGCCCGCCACGGACGAGCCCCGGCTGTCCGATGTGGACGTCACCGCGCCGGACCCGCGGTTCCGGCTGGCCGGGCTGCTGCGGCCGGTCCGCTGGCCGCTGGCCGTGGTGATCGGCCTGGTCGCGGCGGACGCGCTGGCCTCGATCGCGCTGCCCGCGCTCTACCAGTTCGGCGTCGACCACGGCGTCCGCACGGGCGTGGAGTGGATGATCTGGCTCGCCGCCGGCATCGGCGCCGCGGTGATCGCGGCCGACTGGGTGGTGGTGTTCGCGCAGACCCGGCTGACGTCGAGGGTCGGCGAGACCGTGCTGTACGCGCTGCGCGTCCGCAGTTACGCGCACCTGCAGCGGCTCGGGCTCGACTACTACGAGCGGGAGCTGTCCGGGAAGATCATGACCCGGATGACGACGGACGTCGACGCGCTGTCGACGTTCCTGCAGACCGGGCTGGCCACCGCGGTCGTCAGCGCGCTGACGCTGGCCGGGATCACGGTGGCGCTGCTGGTCACCGACGCCGGGCTGGCGCTGTACGCGCTGGCGATGGTGCCGGTGCTGGCCGTCGCGACGGTGATCTTCCGGCGGGCGGCGTCGAAGGCCTACAACGAGGCCCGCGAACGCGTCAGCCTGGTCAACGCGGACATGCAGGAGAACATGAGCGGCCTGCGCGTCGCCCAGGCCTACACCCGCGAAGACCGCTCCGCCGCGGCGTTCGCTTCGCGCAGCGACGACTACCGCCGCTCGCGGCTGCGGGCGCAGCGGTACGTGGCGACGTACTTCCCGCTCGTCGCGCTGATGTCCGACCTGGCGACGACGACGGTGCTGGTCGCGGGCGCGAACCGGGTGTCGGCGGGCACGCTGTCCGCCGGTGTGCTGCTCGGGTTCCTGCTGTACCTGCAGCAGTTCTTCTCGCCGATCCAGCAGCTGTCGTCGGTGTTCGACGGGTACCAGCAGGCCCGCGTCGGCCTGAACCGGATCGGCGACCTGCTGCGCACGCCGACGTCCGTCCCGGCGGCCGACCACCCGCTGGCGATCCCGGAGCGGCTGCGCGGCGAGGTGAGCTTCAAGGAGGTCGACTTCGCCTACGCCGGCGCGGAGGCGAAGGCGCTGGCGCAGTTCACGCTGGACGTCACGGCCGGGGAGACGATCGCGCTGGTCGGCGCGACCGGCGCGGGCAAGTCGACGGCGGTGAAGCTGGTCGCGCGTTTCTACGACGCCACGGGCGGCACGGTCCGGATCGACGGCACCGACGTCCGCGAGTACGAGCTCGCCGGGCTGCGCCAGCGGATGGGCGTCGTGCCGCAGGAGGCGCACCTGTTCTCGGGCACGGTGGCGGACAACGTCCGGTACGGCCGCCCGGCGGCGACCGACGCCGAGGTCGAGGAGGCGGTCCGCGCGGTGGGCGCGTTCGACGGCGTCGCGGCCCTGTCGGCCGGGTTCCTGCAGCCGGTGGGCGAACGCGGGCGGTCGCTGTCGGCGGGCCAGCGCCAGCTGGTGGCGCTGGCCCGGGCGGAGCTGGTGGACCCGGACGTCCTGCTGCTCGACGAGGCGACGGCGGCGCTCGACCCGTCGACGGAGGCCGCGGTCCTGCGCGCGACGGAACACCTGGCCCGCCGCCGCACGACGTTCGTGGTCGCCCACCGCCTGGCCACGGCGGCCCGCGCCGACCGCATCGTGGTCCTCGACCACGGCCGCATCGTCGAAACCGGAACCCACACCGAGCTCCTGGCGGCCGGCGGCCACTACGCCCGCCTCTGGTCCCTCGGCTGACCCGTACCGCAACGGTCGCCTCACGTACCCGGAGAGTCGGCTCCGGCCCCGATCACGTGAGTTGCGGCTCGAATCACCCGACTTACGTCGGGAATCACGCGAGGTGCGGGTTCGCCCGCCGGGAAAGGACTCGCCGGGGCCGCCGGGGCGCGGGAGCATGGCGGGATGTTCGAACAACAGCGGGCGCCCGACCGGCAGATCCGCGCCGCGCAGACCGAGACCACCGTCCGGGTCTACCAGGCCTATTCACCCGAGATCGCCGAGCCGGCGCTGGCGAAGCAGACCTTCGTCGCGCCGTTCAAGCGGGAGCGGATGACGTGGATCAAGCCGTCGTTCCGGTGGATGGCCTACCGGTGCGGTTACGGGACCAAGCCCGGCCAGGAGGTCGTCCTGGCGATCGACATCACCCGCGACGGCTTCGAGTGGGCCCTGGCGCACGCCGCGCTGAGCCATCCCCGCCGTGACCAGGACAAGAAGGCCTGGGAACAGCAGGTCAAGACCAGTCCGGTGCGGATCCAGTGGGACCCCGAACGTGACCTCGACCACCAGGCGCTGAACTTCCGCGCGATCCAGGTCGGGCTGAGCGGCGAAGCCGTCGACCGCTACGTCGACGAGTGGATCACGGCCATCACCGACGTCACGCCGGTGATGCGGCAGATCCACGGGCACCTGCGGGACCACGAGCTGCACAAGGCCGTGAAACTCGTCCCGCACGAGCCGCCGTACGAGCTCCCCGAAGACCTCGCGCGGGCCATCGACGCCGACGGTTAGGGGAGCGCCCGCCACCGCAGCGCGCCCAGTCCCGCCGCCTCGACGTCCGGGCGCCCCGCCCAGCGGAACGTCCCCGGCCGGACGTGCACGCCGGCGCCGACCAGCCAGTCCGGCTCGTCGGGCTCGACGTGCTCCTGCTCCTCGAAATCGGCGAGCGTCGGCCAGACGGCCTCGCACGAATCGCACCGCAGCACGATCGCGCCGGACTCGGTCACCAGCGGCCTGACCAGGCCCTGGTCCCAGAACGAGGGACATTCCACCAGCCACATCCACCCAGGAGAACCGACCCGGGTGAACGGCCGTGGAGCGCCCGGCGACAAACCGGACAACCCCGCGAAAACCCTGTACCGGGTCCAGGACTTAAGGTTCCCTTAGCACATCTTGATCGTGTCAGTGACCGATGCCCTAGTGCGCCACGCCTCACACAGGCCGGTTCCATCACATCGCGCTCACCGAGGGGGTTAGCCTGGTAGGCGCATCAACGGATTCAAGATCGAGATCGAGACGGATAGAGGCGAGCCCAAGCCGTGTCCAGCAGCAGCCCTGCGTCACAGTTCGGCCCCAACGAGTGGCTGGTCGAAGAGATGTACGACCAGTTCCTCGCAGACCCCAGTTCAGTCGATGCCGCGTGGCACGACTTCTTCGCGGACTTCAAGCCGACGCAGAACGCTCAGGCCAAGGCGGACAACGCCCGGCAGAAGCAGGCCGACGCCAAGCCCGCCAGCAACGGCCAGGCAGCGGCGCCGTCGTCGAAGGCGGTGCAGAACGCCGAGTCCGCCGCCAAGCAGACGTCGTCGCCGGCCGCCAAGGCCGCCGCGCCCGCGAAGCCGGCTCCCAAGCCCGCCGCGAAGGCCGCCCCGCGGACCGACGCCAAGACGGACACCAAGACCGAAGCGAAGCCGCAGGCCAAGGACGAGCCGGAGTCGAAGCAGCTCCGGGGCGCCGCGGCGGCGATCGCCAAGAACATGGACGCGTCGCTGTCCGTCCCGACCGCGACCAGCGTGCGCGCGGTGCCGGCGAAGCTGATGGCGGACAACCGCATCGTCATCAACAACCACCTGAAGCGCACCCGCGGCGGCAAGATCTCCTTCACGCACCTCATCGGCTACGCCATGGTGCGGGCGCTGAAGAACTACCCGAACATGAACCGGCACTACCAGCAGATCGACGGCAAGCCGTTTGCGATCACGCCGGAGCACGTCAACTTCGGTCTCGCCATCGACATGAAGGGCAAGGACGGGTCCCGCAACCTCGTCGTCGCCTCGGTCAAGTCCGTCGAGGACATGTCGTTCCTGCAGTTCTGGCAGGCGTACGAGGACATCGTCAAGAAGGCCCGCAACAACAAGCTCACCGCGGACGACTTCTCCGGCACCACGATCTCGCTGACCAACCCCGGCGGCATCGGCACCAACCACTCGGTGCCGCGCCTGCAGGCCGGCCAGGGCGCCATCATCGGCGTCGGCGCCATGCAGTACCCGGCGGCGTTCGAGGGCACCAGCGAGAAGACGCTGGTCGACCTCGGCATCAGCAAGATCATGACGCTGACCTCGACCTACGACCACCGCATCATCCAGGGTGCGGAGTCCGGCGAGTTCCTCAAGCGCATCCACCAGCTGCTGCTCGGCGAAGACGGCTTCTACGACGACGTCTTCACCAGCCTGCGCCTGCCGTACGAGCCGATCCGCTGGGTCGCCGACATCCCCGAGGGCCCGGTCGACAAGACCGCCCGCGTGATCGAGCTGATCGACGCGTTCCGGATGCGCGGCCACCTGATGGCCGACACCGACCCGCTGAACTACCGCCAGCGCAGCCACGCCGACCTGGACGTCCTGTCCCACGGCCTGACGCTCTGGGACCTGGACCGCGAGTTCCCGGTCGGCGGCTTCGCCGGCCAGGAGCGGATGAAGCTGCGCGACATCCTCGGCGTGCTGCGCAACTCGTACTGCCGCACGGTCGGCATCGAGTACACGCACATCCTCGACCCCGAGGAGCGCCGCTGGATCCAGGAACGCGTCGAGATCCCGCACGAGAAGCCGGACCCCGCGGTCCAGAAGTACGTGCTCTCGAAGCTGAACGCCGCCGAGGCGTTCGAGACGTTCCTGCAGACCAAGTACGTCGGCCAGAAGCGGTTCAGCCTCGAAGGCGGCGAGACGGCGATCCCGCTGCTCGACACGCTGCTCGACAAGGCCGCCGAGCACGAGCTCGACGAGGTCGTCATCGGCATGCCGCACCGCGGCCGGCTGAACGTGCTGGCCAACATCGTCGGCAAGCCGATCTCGCAGATCTTCCAGGAGTTCGAGGGCAACCTCGACCCGGGCCAGGCGCACGGATCCGGTGACGTGAAGTACCACCTCGGCGCCGAGGGCAAGTACTTCCGGATGTTCGGCGACGGCGAGACGAAGGTCTCGCTGACTGCCAACCCGTCGCACCTGGAGACCGTGGACCCGGTGCTCGAGGGCATCGTCCGCGCGAAGCAGGACCTCCTGGACAAGGGCGGCGAGGGCTACACCGTGCTGCCGGTCCTGATGCACGGCGACGCGGCCTTCGCGGGCCAGGGCGTCGTCGCCGAGACGCTGAACCTCTCGCTGCTGCGCGGGTACCGCACCGGCGGCACCGTGCACGTGATCGTCAACAACCAGGTCGGCTTCACGACCGCGCCGGAGCACTCGCGCTCCAGCCAGTACGCCACGGACGTCGCGAAGATGATCGGCTCGCCGATCTTCCACGTGAACGGTGACGACCCCGAGGCCGCGCACTGGGTGGCCAAGCTGGCCGTCGAATACCGGCAGGCGTTCCACAAGGACGTCGTGATCGACCTGATCTGCTACCGCCGCCGCGGCCACAACGAGGGTGACGACCCCTCGATGACGCAGCCGGCGATGTACGACATCATCGACACGAAGCGCTCGGTCCGTAAGGGCTACACCGAATCGCTGATCGGCCGCGGTGACATCTCCGTCGAGGAGGCCGAGGCCGCGCTGCGCGACTTCTCGAGCCAGCTGGAGCACGTCTTCAACGAGGTCCGCGAGCTGGAGAAGCACCCGGCGAAGGCGAGCCCCTCGGTCGAGGAGGAGCAGCAGGTCCCGGCGAAGGTGACGACGTCGATCTCGAGCGAGACGCTGGAGCACATCGGCGACGCGTTCGTGAACGTGCCGGAGGGCTTCACGCCGCACCCGCGCGTCAAGCCGGTCATGGAGCGCCGCCACAAGATGTCCCGCGAAGGCGACATCGACTGGGCGTTCGGCGAGCTGCTGGCGTTCGGGTCGCTCGCGCTGGAAGGCCGGCTCATCCGGCTGTCCGGCCAGGACTCGCGGCGCGGCACGTTCACCCAGCGGCACTCGGTGTTCATCGACCGCAAGACCGGCCAGGAGTACTCGCCGCTGCAGAACCTGGCCGACGGCCAGGGCCGCGTGATGATCTACGACTCGGCGCTGTCGGAGTACGCGGCCGTCGGCTTCGAGTACGGCTACTCGGTGGCGAACTCCGAGGCGCTCGTGATGTGGGAAGCGCAGTTCGGTGACTTCGTCAACGGCGCGCAGACCGTCATCGACGAGTACATCTCCTCGGGCGAGGCCAAGTGGGGCCAGCGCTCCGACGTCGTGCTGCTGCTGCCGCACGGCCACGAGGGCCAGGGCCCGGACCACACCTCCGGCCGCATCGAGCGCTTCCTGGCGCTGTGCGCCGAAGGCTCGATGACCGTCGCGGTGCCCTCCACCCCGGCGAACTACTTCCACCTGCTGCGCCGCCACGCCCTCGACGGCATCCAGCGCCCGCTGGTCGTCTTCACGCCGAAGTCGATGCTGCGCAACAAGGCCGCGACGTCGGCGACCAGCGACTTCACCGGCCAGTCCCGGTTCATGTCGGTCATCGACGACGTGACGCCGGACCCGGCGAAGATCCGCAAGGTGCTGCTGACCTCCGGGAAGCTGTACTGGGAGCTGGTGGCCGAGCGGACGAAGCGCGAGGCGGACGACGTCGCGATCGTGCGGATCGAGCAGTACTACCCGCTGCCGAAGAAGAAGCTGCTGGCGGCGCTGGAGCGCTACACCAACGCGACGCAGGTCGCGTGGGTCCAGGAGGAGCCGGAGAACCAGGGTGCGTGGCCGTTCTTCGGCCTGAACCTGCCCCGGAAGTTCCCGGAGGTGCTCTCGGGCCTGCAGGTCGTCTCGCGGCGTCCGATGGCGGCGCCGTCGGCGGGCTCGTCGAAGGTCCACGAGGTGGAGCAGAAGGCGCTGATCTCGAAGGCGTTCGACTGATCGCTTGACCACGGCGAAGGCCCCCGCACCTCGAGGTGCGGGGGCCTTCGCGCGTTATCCGGTTTCGGACGACGGCGCGGGCGGGCATGCTGACGCCCATGCTCATCCGCCGCGAGTCGCCCGACGACCACGCCGCCGTCCACACCGTCCACGCCGAAGCCTTCCGCCGTGAGGCGGGCGTGACGCCCGTCGAGGCCCCGCTCGTCGACGAGCTTCGGGCCGAGGGGGACCTGATCAGCGCGCTGTCGTTCGTCGCGATCCGCGACGGCGGGGTCGTCGGGCACGTCTGCTGCAGCACGGCGCGGCTCGGCGACGACCCGGGCGTCGCGGTCGGCCTCGGCCCGCTCGGCGTGCTGCCCGCGCACCACCGCACCGGCGTCGGTTCCGCGCTGGTGCACACGGTTCTCGGCGCGGCGGACGCCCTGGGCTACGGCCTCGTCGTGCTCCTCGGCGACCCGGGCTACTACTCGCGTTTCGGGTTCGTCCTCACGTCCGCGCTCGGCGTCACGCCGCCGGATCCGGCGTGGGCTCGGCACTTCCAGGCGCGCACGCTCACGGCGTACCAGCCCGCGCACCGAGGCGCGTTCGAATACGCGCCGGCCTTTTCCCGGATCTGAACAGGAGCCCGCGCATGTACGAACCCCGCTCGTCGGTCGGTGTCCGGATCAACCGCGAGCAGCCGCCGTCGCGGCTGCGTGAGCTGGCCCGGCAGGCCGAGGCGGCCGGGCTCGACGAGCTGTGGCTGGTCGAGGACTGCTTCTGGGCGGCCGGGATCGCGACGATCGCCACGGCCCTGGAGACGACGTCGACGATCAAGGTCGGCATCGGGGTGCTGCCGGTGGTGGCGCGCAACCCGGCGATCGCGGCGATGGAGCTCGCGGCGCTGGCGGAGCTGCACCCGGGTCGGCTGATCGCCGGGTTCGGCCACGGCGTGCCGTCGTGGATGAAGCAGATCGGCGCGTACCCGGCGTCCCCGCTGGCGGCCCTGGAGGAGACGCTCGTCGCGGTCCGGCGCCTGCTGGCGGGTGACCGGGTTTCGGTGTCCGGGCGGCACGTCTCGCTCGACGAGGTGGAGCTGGTGTTCCCGCCGGCCGAGGCGCCGCCGCTGGTGGCGGGCGTCCGGCGCCCGAAGTCCCTGGCGATCGCGGGCGCGACGGCGGACGGCACGATCCTCGCCGAGCCGTCACCCCCGGAGTACGTCCGCTGGGCGCTCGCGGCCATCGAACCCGGGCGTTCGGTGGCGGGCGCCCCGGCGAGCCACACCGTCGTGACGTACAACTGGCTCGCCCTGGGCGATCCGGAACGGGCCCGGTTGACGGTGGCGGAATCGCTGACGCCGGGCGCGCGGGTCCAGGTCGAGGGGTTGCCGTTCGCTTCGGAGCTGCTCGAGCTGGTCGACTCGGCGTCCACAGTGGACGAGCTGGCGGCGGGGCTGCGCCCGGAGTGGATCGAGCAGCTGGCTGTCTGCGGCGACCTGGCGTCGTGTGTGGCCCGGGTCCGGGCGCTGCACGAAGCCGGCAGCGGCTCGGTGGTGCTGCTGCCCCTGCCGGAGGAACCGCCGGAGCGAGGCATCGAGGACGCGGGCCGGGTGGCGGCCGCTCTGCGCTAGGGCGCAGCCGGGCGGAGGCCGTCCATCAGGAGGTTCAGCAGGCGAGCGGCCTTGGCTTCCCGCTCGGGCCGGGGCGCCACGGTGAAGATGCCGACGAGGGACGCGGCGATGTCGTCGGCGGTGACGTCGGAGCGGAGGTCGCCGGCCGCGCTACCGGCGTCGAGGATCGTGGTGATGGCCGTCAGCAGCTCGGTCCGGGTCCGCGCGTGGGCGATCTCGCCGGACTCGATCATCGCGAGCAGCGTGTCGAGCATGCCGTTCTTCGTCGCGATCCAGTCCCCGAACAGGTCCATCCAGCGCCGCATCGCCGCCGCCGGGGACACCTGGCCGAGCAGGTCGCGGGCGCCGGTCGTCAGCCGCACGACCTGGTCGCGGTAGACCGCGTCGACCAGCGACTCGCGGGTCGGGAAGTGCCGGTAGAGCGTGGCGATGCCGACCCCGGCCTCGCGGGCGATCGCCCGCATCGACGGCTCGGCGTCGGCCGCCGCGAACATGCGGGTCGCCACCGCGAGCAGCTGGTCGCGGTTGCGGGTCGCGTCCGCCCGTGGCGCGCGCGTCTCCGGCTCAGCCAAAACGGATCACGCTCCGGTTGTGTTAAAGTGGATCAGGTAAACGGAGCATAGTCCGTTTCATGTTCTCTCGGTGCCAAGGAGACAGGTCTACATGCAGGAACAGAGCAGGGCGGTCCGGCTCGACGCGTTCGGCGGCCCCGAAGTCCTGGACGTTCGTGAGGTTCCCGCTCCGCAGGCCGGGCCGGGACAGGTCCGCGTGCGGGTCACCGCGGCCGGGCTGAACCCGATGGACTGGATCATGACCGCCGACGCGGACACGGCCGCCCGGTTCGGCCTGAGCCTCCCGGCCGGGTTCGGGACCGACTACGCGGGAGTGGTCGACCAGGTCGGCGACGGGGTGACCGGCTTCGCGCCCGGTGACCGGGTCTTCGGGGGCGCGTTGTCCCGTGCCGTCGCCGATTTCGTGGTGATCGACCCGGCCGGGGCGATCGCGGCGAACGAGGCCCACCACACCCCCGACGGCGTCGACGACCGCACCGCCGCCACCCTCGCGATCGCCGGCCGCACGGCGTCCGCCGCCCTCGCCGTGATCGACCCCGGCCCGGACGACACGGTGCTGATCGGCGGCGCGGCGGGCGGGGTCGGCGTGTTCGCCGTCCAGCTGGCCCGGATCGCGGGCGCGCGCGTGATCGGCACGGGATCGGCGTCGTCGGCCGATTTCCTGCGTGACCTCGGAGCCGAGCCGGTGGCCTACGGCGACGGCCTGGCCGACCGGGTCCGGGCCCTCGCGCCCGGCGGGGTCACCGCCGCCATCGACCTGCACGGGACGGAGACCGCACACACCGCACGGGAACTCGGCATCCCGGACAGCCGCATCTGCACGGTCGCCGCGCAGATCGACGGCGTCTCGGGGGCCAACGGCGCGAACGCCGCTCCCGGCGCCCTGGAGGAGATAGCCGGCCTGGTCGCGGCGGGCCGGCTCCGGGTGCCCATCGCGGCGAGCTTCCCGATCGAGCAGATCCGCACCGCGGCCGAGCTGCAGGCGGGCCGGCACGTACACGGCAAAGTCGTCATCGACCTGTAGTCGGCGAACGCCCCGATCGAACAGATCCGCCGCGCCGCGGAGCTCCAGGCCGGCCGACGCATACCCAGCACCATCACCATCGACTTGTAGGCGGCGAACGCCCCGATCGAACAGACCCGCCGCGCCACCGAACTGCAGACCAGCCGACGCATACCCGGCACCATCACCATTGACCTCCGCCACACAGCCGCACTCCAGGCGGCCGACATGTAAACGGCAAAGTCGTCATCGACCTTGGCGTGACCGGCTGAAAAGCGGTTCGCCGGGCGCGGGCCGCGTGTCAGGATCGGGTCATGCCCGTCGATCCGCACCTGCTGCTGGCCTTCGTCCTCACCACCATCGTCGCGATGGTCGTGCCGGGGCCGGACATGCTGTTCGTCCTCGGCTGCGGCATGCGCGGCGGCCCGCGTGCCGGGCTGCTCGCCACCGCGGGGGTCGCCACCAGCGAGGCGATCCACGTCGCGGTCGCCGCGGCCGGGCTCGCCGCGCTGTTCGCCGCCGTGCCCGTCGCCTTCACCGTCGTGCGGGTCGTCGGCGCGGCCTACCTCGTCCACCTCGGCGTGCAGACCATCCGGAAGCGCAACGCCGTCCCCGACGACACCACTCCCGGCACCCAGCGCGCCTACCTCTCGGGGCTGCTCACCAACCTGCTGAACCCGAAGATGGTCACCTTCACGATCGCCTTCCTCCCGCAGTTCGTCGACCCGGCGCTCGGGCGCGTATGGCTGCAGTTCGCGATCCTCGGCGCGATCATGATCGTGTTCGAGTTCCTCGTCGACGGCGCCGTCGGCGTCCTGGCCGGCCGCATCGGCGGCTGGCTGCGCCGCAAACGCAGGGCCCGCCAGCGCCTCGAGGTCACCACCGGCGGCGTCTTCATCGGCCTCGGCGTCCGGCTGGCCCTCGACCACTGACCCGGGGGTAGCGCCTGCGCTACCCCCGAACCGGCGGCCCGCCCCAGGGTGCGGAGCCCGGGCCCCGGCCAGGATCCGTGTCATGACCAGGAAAACCACCGCCGTCCTCGCCGCCGCGGCCATCGTCACGCTCCTCGCCCCCGCGACCGCCGACGCGACCCAGCCCGGCCCCGTCCGCGCCCTGACGCAGGCGGCGCACCCCCTGCGCACCACCGAACCCGGCCGGGACACCGCCGACCTGCGGGCCCTCGGCGCGATGATCGGCGACGCCCAGGTGACCGGCCTCGGCGAGGCGACCCACGGCTCCCACGAGTTCTTCGCCATGAAGGAGCGGCTCTTCCGCTACCTCGTCGAGCAGAAGGGCTTCACCACCTTCGCGCTCGAAATGAGCTGGTCCGCGGGACTCCGGATCGACGAGTTCCTCCAGACCGGCACCGGTGACGCGCGCACGGTCACCAAGGCCGCGCTCGCCGGCTCGCCGTGGGACCGCGAGGAGTTCGTCCACCTCGTCGAGTGGATGCGCGACTACAACCGCCACCACCCCGCCCGGCCCGTCCACTTCCTCGGCGACGACCTCAGTGCCCCGACGGTGGACGACGCGTTCTTCGGCCGGGTGACCGGCTACGTCCAGCGGACCCACCCCGAGTCACTGGCCCGGCTGAACGAGCTCTACACCGGCCTGCGCCCGATCGACGACGTCTTCGCCTACCTCGCCAAGCCGCTCGCGGAGCGGCAGCGGCTCGCGGCCCAGGCCCAAGAGGCCCTCGAACTCGTGCAGAGCTTCGGTGACGACTGGGTGGCACAGGACGCCCGGTCCATCGCCCAGACCGCTAAGTTCCTCACGATCGACCTCGCCGATCCGGCTTCGGTGGCGACGTCCCAGCGCTTCCGCGACGAGGTCATGGCGCAGAACGTCGTCTGGTGGCAGCGCCACACCGGGGACAAGATCCTGCTGTCCGCGCACAACGGCCACGTCGGCTACGTCTCCGGCGATCCCGCCCGGTACCCCAAGACGCAGGGTTCGTTCCTGCGCGACACGCTGGGCACGAACTACGTCGCCACGGGCTTCACCTTCGACCGCGGCTCGTTCCTGTCACAGGACGAAGCCGGTACCTGGCAGAAGTTCACGGTCGGCGCCGCCGGCCCCGGATCGAACGAGGACACCCTCGACCAGGTCCGGTACCAGGACTACTACCTCGACATGCGGTCCGCGCCGGCCGCGGCCCGTGCGTGGCTGGACGTCGCCCGGCCGACCTACGACATCGGGACGGCGTTCCCCGTCGATCCGGCGGACATCGCGCTCGCGCGGTCCTACGACCTGCTCGTGCACCTCCACGACGTGCACGAAGCGGCGTTCGCTAGGCCTTGAGGTTGTTGCGGGCCAGGAAGTCCTCGGCGATGTCGAGGGGGTTGCGCTTCTCCTCGGTGAACTCCACGTTCAGCTGGGTGAGCTGGTCGGTGGTCAGCGCCGCCGAGACGCGGTTGAGCGCGGCCACCTCCGCCGGGGAGAGCGTTCCCTTCGCGACGAGCGGCACGATGTTCTGCGCCGGGAACATGTTCTTGTCGTCGGTGAGCGGGACGAAGCCGTTCGCCTTGATGGTGGACGACGTGCTGAACAGGTCCGCCACCTGGACGTCGCCGGACTTGAGCGCCGCCACCGTCACCGGTCCGCCGGTGTCGGTGGTCCGGATCTCCTTGAACTCGCAGCCGTAGAGCGTCTTGATCTTGTCCTTCCAGCGGCTGCTCCACTGGCCCGGGCCGCCGAACACCAGGTCCTGGTAGCGCTTTCCCAGGTCGGAGAACGTCTTGACGCCGGAAGACGCCAGCTGCGGCCCGACGACCAGCAGGTCCTTGTCTTCGGCGGGCGCCTGGTCCAGCACCTCGAACCCGGCCGGCACCTTCTGCTTCAGCTGCGCGTAGACGTCCTGCGGCGTGGTCGCCTGGGTGTCCTTGTCGAAGTACCGCAACAGGTTCCCGCTGTAGTCGGGCACCACCGACAGCGACTTGTCCTGCAGCGCCTTGACAACGACCTCCCGGCTGCCCACTGGCGGCCGCACGGTGACGTTCTCCGCGCCCGCGTTCTTCAGCGCCCCGGCGTAGATCTGCGCCAGCAGCAGGCTTTCCCCGACGTCGGACGCGCCGATGATGATGTCGCCGTTCGAGCCGCCCTCACCCCCGCCCGCCAGCGGATTACCGCAGCCCGCGACCAGCACCGCGACGGCGATCAAACCGGCCAGCCGTTTCATGCCGCCACCTTCTTGCCGGTCGCCGCGGCCGTCGCCAGCCGGACCCCCTTGGGGACCAGCGCGCGGTTCAGCAGCGCGAACAGGACGTCGAGCACGATCGCCAGCAGCGTGGTCAGCAACGCACCGGCGATCACCTCCGAATAGTCCAAAATGGCCAGTCCGTCGAGCAGGAACCGGCCCAGGCCACCGAGTCCGACGTACGCGGCCACCGCGGCGGTCGCCACGAGCTGCAGCACGGCGTTGCGGATGCCACCCAGCACCAGCGGCAGCGAGATCGGCACCTCGACCTTCCAGAGCCGTTGCCAGCCGGTCATCCCGATGCCCTGGGCGGCGTCGACGACACCGTGGTCGGTCGCCTGCAGCCCGGCGTACGTGCCGGCCAGGATCGGCGGCACGGCCAGCACGACCAGGCCGATGATCGTCGAGGTGACGCTCTCGGTGAAGAGCAGGAACAGGAACGTGACGAGCCCCAGCGTCGGCAGCGCGCGGATCGCGTTGCCGGCACTCACCAAGGCGACCCCGCCGCGTCCCGTGTGGCCGACGAACAGTCCCAGCGGGACGGCGATCACCAAGGCGATCACCAGTGCCAGCAAGGTGTAACCGAGGTGCTCCAGCAGCCGCTGCGGGATGCCGTCCGGACCGGACCAGTGCGCCGGATCGCCGAACCAGTGGAAGAGATCGGTGATCATGCGACGGCCACCCCCGTGTTCCCGGCGCGTTCCCAGGGTGTCAGCAGGTTCCGGATCCCCACCAGGACCAGGTCGACGACCAGGGCCAGCACCAGGGTCAGCACGATGCCGACGACGATCGGCGAGAAGTACTCACGCTGGAAGCCGTCGGTGAACAGCACGCCGAGCCCGCCGGTGCCGATCAGCGCGCCGACGCTGACCAGGCTGATGTTGCTGACCGACGCCACCCGCACGCCGGCCGCGAGGACCGGGACCGACAGCGGCAGCTCGACGGCGAAGAACTTGCGCACCGGCTTGTACCCGACGGCGGTGGCCGCGGCGGTCACCGACGGCGGCACCGCGTCCAGCGCGTCGAGCACCGGGCGCACCAGCAGCGCGGTGGTGTAGATCGTCAGCGCGACGACGACGTTGATGCTGTCCAGGATCTTCGACCCGATCAGGCCGGGGATGACGACGAACAGCGCGAGCGACGGGATCGTGTAGAGCAGGTTGGCCAGCACCATGAGCACCGACCGCGCCGGCGCCCAGCGGTGCCCGAGCCAGCCGGCCGCGATCGCCAGCACGATGCCGACGACCAGCGGGAGCAGCGCGAGGTAGATGTGGTCGCCGAGGTCGCCGAGGATCTGCTCGCGGTTGTTGCCGCTGCCCAGGTACCGCCCGAGCTCGTCGAAGAAGCTCATGACGCCTGCGGGGTCGCCTCGATCACGTCGAGCACTTGACGAGCGAGCACCCCGCCGAGCACGCGGTGGTCTTCGTCGACGACCACGCCGAGGCTGGCGGGCGACGACAGCGCGGCGTCGAGCGCGCCGCGGATCGGGGTGCCGCGGATCCACAGCGAGCCGCCGGCGACGAGGTCGTCTTCGGACACCGCACCGTCCACTGTGGAGTTCGGGGGCAGCCAGCCGCGCGGCTGCTTGTCGGCGTTGACGACGAGCCGCCAGCTGTCGCTCGCGGACACCGTGGAGCCGATCTCGACCAGCTCGAGGTCCTTGATCTCGACGCCGTCGGCGGAGAGGAACGACAGCCCGCGGTAGCCGCGGTCGCGGCCGACGAACGACGCGACGAAGTCGTCCACCGGGTGGCGCAGGACGTCGGCGGGGGTGCCGTACTGGGCGAGCACGCCGCCGACCCGCAGCACCGCGACCTTGTCGCCGAGCCGGACGGCCTCGTCGATGTCGTGCGTGACGAACACGATCGTCTTGCCCAGCTGCGACTGCAGCCGCAGCAGCTCGTCCTGCAGGCCCTCGCGCACCACCGGGTCGACCGCGGAGAACGGCTCGTCCATCAGCAGCACCGGCGAGTCCGCGGCGAGCGCGCGGGCGACGCCGACACGCTGCTGCTGGCCGCCGGAGAGCTGCGCCGGGTAGCGTTTGCCGACCTCGACCGGCAGGCCGATGGTCTCGAGCAGCTCGGCCGCGCGCTTGCGCGCCTTCGCCTTGTCCCAGCCGGACAGCAGGGGCACGGTGGCGATGTTGTCCAGGACCGTCCTGTGTGGAAAGAGACCGGCGTGCTGGATGACGTAGCCGATCCCGCGGCGCAGCAGGGCCGGGTCGCCCTCGGCGACGTCCTTGCCGTCCAGCAGCACCTGGCCGCCGGTGGGCTCGATCATCCGGTTGATCATCCGCAGCGACGTCGTCTTGCCGCAGCCGGACGGGCCGACGAACACGGTGATCGTGCCGTCCTCGACCGTCAGGTTCAGCTTGTCGACGGCGACCGTCCCATCGGGATACTGCTTGGTCACGTCGCGGAATTCGATCGTCACTTGCCCACTCCCCGTGTCAGGTCCAATCGACCGTAGCCGAGTCGGCGGTGGTTGGCACGCTGTTCCGGCAGGTGGCGAGCGGGCGCCTAAGCTCGTGGCCCGTGAAGGCACTCGACGACGTCCTCGCCGCGCACGGCGTCGGCGTCCGCCCGTTGTACCGCGTCATCGACCTGTTGCGCACCGGCGACCACGACCTCGGTGAGCTGGTCCGGCTGAGCGCCGCGCCGCGGCGCAGCGTGGAGGACGTCCTCGCGGCGTTGGGCGACGACCTCGACCGCAGCGGCGACCGGCTGCGCCTGTCCCCGGGGGTCGCCGCGTCGTACCTGCGGTACAGCGCGCCCCGCTACGCCGACCCGCTCGACGAAGCCGTGGCCACGCACGAGTTGCTGCCGAAGATCGCCGAGTGGGTGGCCGAGGTGCCGCCGCCGCTGGCCGCGCTCGACCACGTGCAGGCCACCCCGGAAACGGTGCTGCGCCGCGCGCTGTGGCTGGACGCGCGCTACGACCTGGCGTCGGCGAACCTGCTGTTCCTCGGCGACCACGACCTGACGTCGCTGGCGGTGCGGGCGGTTTGCCCGTCGGCGACGCTGACCGTCGTGGACCTCGACGAGCGCGTGCTCGCCTACCTGGACGACCGCGGCGCCGGGGAGATCAGGACCGCGCACGCGGACCTGCGCGTGGGCCTGCCGCCCGCCGTGGCCGGCCGCGCCGACCTGGTGTTCAGCGACCCGCCGTACACGCCGGAGGGCATGGGCCTGTTCGCCGCGCGCGGGGTGCAGGCGCTGCGGGAGCCGAGCGAGGGGCGGCTGCTGTTCGCGTACGGCTACAGCCCGCGGCACCCGGCGCTGGGCGCGCAGGTGCAGCGCTCGCTGGCGACGCTCGGGCTGACGTTCGAGGCGATCCTGCCGGGCTTCAACAGCTACTTCGGCGCGCAGGCGATCGGCAGCGCGGCGGACCTGTACGTCTGCCAGCCGACCGCGAAGGCCAAGAAAGTCCGCAGTGGCAAGGCGATCTACACGCACGGACCGCAATCGGTCGAAGCGGCCGGGACGAAACCGGCGCTGCTGGAGAAGCTGAAGGAGATCGCCGTCGCGGGCGGGCTGTCGTTCGAGTCGCGCCCGGTGGACTGGTCGATCTCCGGGCCCGAGGGGGACGCGGTCGCGATGGACCTCTCGGCCGACCCGGGCCCGTGGCTGCTGCGCACCCTCCTGGGCACGAACGCCCGGCGGCTCGCGATGCTGCTGCCGAACGCGCACCCGGACCTGGCGGACCAGGCGTCCCAGACGGCCCTTTCGGCGCTGGTCGCGGGCAAGTACACGCTGCGGTACCTGCGGAGCACGCCGGACAACCGGCACGCGGTGGTGGTCGCGGACGCGGTGGAGCACCAGAGCGAGGTGCTGACCCGAGCCCACGCCCGCCTGGCGAACGTCTCCCTCGACGTCCCCGAAGACCTGCAGGACCTGCGCCTGGTCGACGTCCCCCGCCACCGCCTCCCCGCCCTGCTCGGCCTCTGAACGCGCCGAAGGCGGCACTTTCCCGGGAAAGTGCCGCCTTCGAGCGCGAACGTCAGGCGGTGACGCCGTCCGCTTCCGCGGCCTTCGCCACCGCGGCCGCCACCTCGGGGGCCACGCGCGGGTCGAGCGGGCTCGGGACGATGCGGTCCGGGCCCAGGTCGTCCATCGCGACCGAGACGATCGCCTCGGCGGCCGCGAGCTTCATGTTCTCGGTGATCGCCCGCGCGCCGGAGTCCAGCGCGCCGCGGAAGACACCCGGGAACGCCAGCACGTTGTTGATCTGGTTCGGGAAGTCGCTGCGGCCCGTCGCCACGATCGACGCGTAGCGCGCCGCGACGTCCGGGTGGACCTCCGGGTCCGGATTGGACAGTGCGAACACGATGCCGCCGCCCGCCATGCGGCCCAGCAGCGTCTCGTCGATCGTCGCGCCGGACAGGCCGAGGAAGACGTCCGCGCCTTCGAGTGCGTCCGCCAGGCCGCCCTGGATCCCGGCCTTGTTCGTCGTCCGCGCCAGGTGCGCCTTGATCGGGTTCAGGCCGTCGCGGCCGGTGTGGAGGACGCCGCGCGAGTCGAGCACGGTGACGTCGCCGATGCCGGCCTCCTGCAGGATCCGCGCGCAGGCCACCCCCGCCGCGCCGGCCCCGGAGATGACCACGCGCTGGTCGGCGATCGCCCGGTCCAGCACCAGGTTCGCCCCGCGCAGCGCGGCCAGCGTGACGATCGCCGTGCCGTGCTGGTCGTCGTGCATGACCGGGCAGTCGAGCGCCTCCTTGAGCTTGTCCTCCAGCTCGAAGCAGCGCGGCGCGGAGACGTCTTCGAGGTTGACGGCGCCGAACGACGGGCGGAGCCGCACCAGGGTTTCGACGATTTCGTCGACGTCGGTGGTGTCCAGCACCAGCGGGATCGAGTCGAGTCCGCCGAACGTCTTGAACAGGACCGACTTGCCTTCCATGACCGGCAGCGACGCGCTGGCGCCGATGTCGCCGAGCCCGAGCACCGCCGTGCCGTCGCTCACCACGACGACCAGCCGGTCCGCCCACGTGTACCGCTTGGCCTTGGCCGCGTCCTCGGCGATCGCGCGGCTCACCTTCGCCACACCGGGGGTGTAGGCGATCGAAAGGTCACGCGGGCTGGAAATCGGGCGGGTGGCCGCCACCGAGAGCTTGCCGCCCTCGTGCCCGGTGAAGATCTCTTCGTCGGTGACCGGCGCAACGGTGCCGGAGGGGTCGTTCATGGGGTTTCCTGTCGTCGTTTCCGTCATTCCCTCAGTGGGAATGACGGAACTCGCGGTTCGAACGTGGGTCACTGGAATTCTCCTGGGCCTGCGAGCGGGGGGACCAGGCAGCAGGCGAAGAAACACCTGTCTACCTGGTGTTCTCCTCCGGCACGGCAGCCCAGCGCGGTAGCGCCGGCCTGTCGGCGAAGCGTCTCGTCGGCCATCGGTGCCGTGGGTGTGGCGATGGCCGCGGACGCGGCGGTCCCGTCATTGTGACAGGAGCCCGGCCACCGGTGACCCCTCGGTGCGGTTGACGTCACACATTCCCCGGTTTCCCCAATTCCCAAGACGTCCGTCCGGTTTTCTTGGCGCCCGATAAGGTGAAGCCATGCAATTCCGCCGGCTGCGCGTCCCGGACGCCTTCGAGTTCACCCCCCGGGCGTTCCCCGACGACCGGGGCCTGTTCACCGCCCCCTTCCAGGAAGACGCCTTCCGCGAGGCGGCCGGCCACCCGCTCCGGCTCGGCCAGTCCAACCACAGCGTGTCCCGCCGCGGCACGATCCGCGGCGTCCACTTCGCCGACACCCCGCCGGGCCAGGCGAAGTACGTCTACTGCGCCAACGGCTCGCTGCTCGACGTCATCGTCGACGTACGGGCGGGCTCGCCGACGTTCGGCCAGTGGGACGCCGTGCGGCTCGACGCCGACCGGTACAACGCCGTGTACCTCGCCGAAGGCCTCGGACACGGCTTCATCGCGCTCGAGGACGGCACCGCGATGGCCTACCTCTGCTCCGAGCCCTACAACCCGGGCGGCGAACACGGGATCACCCCGCTCGATCCGGCGCTGGACCTGCCGTGGCCGTCGGACGTCGCGCACGTCCTGTCCGAGAAGGACCGCAACGCCCCGACGCTGGCCGAGGCGCAGGAGCAGGGACTGCTCCCGGCGTACGACGACTGCGTCGCGTACTACGACAAGCTGCGCTCGGCCCGCTGACCGCGTTCGCGCCGCCTCGGGCGGAGACCTTGCGGATTTAGTATGCGCACATATAGTCTGCCCGCATGGCACTTTACGAGTACACCCACACCGAGACGTCCACCGCCCCCGCCGCCGCCATCTGGCCGCTCTGGGCCGACACCGCCCGCTGGCCGGAGTGGGACGCCGGCGTCCGCTCGGTCGTCCTCGACGGTCCGTTCGAGGCCGGCGTCAGCGGCACCATGACGATGGACGGCATGCCGCCCATCCCGTTCACCCTGACCGAGGTCACCGGCGGCCGGAGCTTCACCGACGAGACCCGCCTGCCGGACGCGCTGCTGCGGTTCGAGCACGTCCTCACCGAGGTCGGCGGCGGCACGGAGATCACCTACCGCGTCACCATCGACGGCCCGGAAGAGCTGGGTCCGCAGGTCACCGAAGACACCCCGGACGCGATGCGCGCGCTGGCCCGACTTGCTGAAGCATCGCGGGTATGACCGCCCCCGAGTCCCGTCTGCCCGGCCCCGACCGCAGCCCCGGCTTCCTGCTGTGGCGCGTGACGCTGGCCTGGCAGCGGGCGATGCGGGCCGCGCTGGCCCCGCACGACCTCACGCACGTCCAGTTCGTGCTGCTGACCACCACGTGGTGGCTCACCCGCTCCGGTGAGGCACCGACCCAGCGGCAGCTGGCCGAGCAGGCCGGCACCGACACGATGATGACCAGCCAGGTCGTCCGCAAGCTCGCCGAACGCGGGCTGCTGGAGCGTGCGGACGACCCGGCCGACGCCCGCGCGAAGCGGCTCCGGATCACCGCGCCGGGCCTGGAGCTGGTCGCGAAGGCGCTGAAAGACGTCGAGGCCGCCGACGCGTCGTTCTTCGACGGCGTCGGCAGTGAGTTCACCGACTCACTGGCGAAGCTCAGCCCTTGACGTCCTCGGCGAGGACGCGCTCGATGTTGCGTTCGGCCAGCGCCGTGATCGTCACGAACGGGTTGACACCGGTGCTGCCCGGGATCAGCGAGCCGTCGGTGACGTACAGGTTCCGGTAGCCCCGGACCCGGCCGTAGTCGTCGGTCGCCTCACCCAGCACCAGCCCGCCCAGCGGGTGATAGGTGAAGCGGTTCTCGAACGGCCGCGTGTCGCCGAACAGGTCGTACCGGTAGATCGTCCGGTTCGCCCGGTTGATCTGGTCGAACAACGCCTTCGCGGCGTCGATCGACGGCTGCCCCTGCGACGCCGTCCAGCGCAGCTTGGCCGAGTCGCTCGCGGCGTCGTAGGTGAAGTGGCCGCGCTCGGGGTTCTTGGTGATCGCCAGGTAGAGGCTCACCCAGGTCTCGATGCCGGCCGGCACCGGCGCGATCTCGGCGAACGCCGGGTGCACCGGGTCGGCCCAGTTGTCGATGCCGAGCGCGGGCATCCCGGCCTGCAGGCTGCCGGTGGTGTCCCAGAGGTGGTTGGCGCGCCCGAGCATGACGTTGCCGTTGGTACCCCAGCCCTGCCCGACCCGCTCGTCGAGCGCCGGGAGCCGTCCGGTGTCGCGGGCGCGCACCAGCAGCTCGGTCGAGCCGAGGCTGCCCGCGCCGAGGAACAGGTGCTTCGTGGTGACGTGCTTGGTGGCGAGCACCGTGCCGTGCTCGTCGATCTCACGCACGACCAGGGTGTACGCGCCGCCGGGCTGGTGGATGATCTCGCGGACCTCGTGCAGCGTCTGGATGGTCACGTGGCCGGTGCCGAGCGCGGCGGCGAGGTAGGACTTGTCGAGCGAGCGCTTGCCGTGGTTGTTGCCGTAGATGACCTCGGACGCGTCGGCCGAGCGCGGCACGGTGCCCGCCTCTTCGCGGCGCAGGTAGTCCATGTCGTACACGCTCGGCACGAACACCGTGCCGAACCCGGCCTTGCGCGCGGCTTTCCGCGAGACGCGGGCGTACTGGTAGGACCGGCACGTCTCGAACCACCGCGGGTCGACGACGTTGACGCCGAGCCCGGCCCGGGCGCGCGGGAAGTACTTGCCGTACATCTCTTCGGCGTCGACCCGCGGCAGGATCTCCTCGAAGTAGGACCGCTTCGGCGTCACCGCCATCGCGCCGTTGACCAGGGAACCGCCACCGACGCCGCGGCCGAGGTACACGGCCATGTCGCCGTAGCTCACCCTGTCCAGCACTCCGGCGTAGCGCTTGATGTCGCGGTTGGCGAGGTCGAGCCAGAGGAACGACGCGAGCGGCGCTTCGGTGCGGTTTTTGAACCACATCGACCGTTCGTCCGGGGTGAGCATCGGGCAGAAGACCTTGCCGTCGGCGCCCGGCGTGGTCCAAAGCTTGCCCATCTCGAGCATCAGAGTGGGCACGCCGGCCTCGCCGAGCCGCAACGCCGTCACGGCGGCGCCGTAGCCGGTGCCGATCACCACGGCCGGGACGTACCCGGGCAGCGGCGTGGCGCTCGCGGACCGCGTCGAGACGCTGGTCAGCCCGAGGGCGGCGGCGGAGCTGAGCGCGGAGAGGCCGAGAAAGCGGCGGCGGGTGAAGGGGGACATGATCACGATCGTGACGGATCGAGTGAACAGTGTTAACTAAATGGACTTTGTTTCACCCGGTCGAGCGAAATCTCGGGCCTTCCCCTGGGGGCGATCCCGGATGTCCTCGGCGGACGTCCTCGCCAGGCTGACGCCATGAAACTTCTCGTTCTGGCCGCGGCCGGGGTCGCCGCGGCCGCACTGGGGTCCACGCTCGCGTTCGCCTCGCCGGCCCACGCCGACGAACTGCCGACGTTCGACTTCGCCGACTGCCCGGCACCGCCCGCGAACGCCGACCCGGGCACGTGGCGCTGCGAAGCCTTTGTCTCCCAAGGAAAACTCACCATCGGCGGACAGGAGATCCCGCTCGGCGAAGTGCGGCTGACCTTCAGCGAAGGCCAGGTGAACGGCCAGTACGCCCAGGAGTTCGGCGCGCTGCGGCACAATCCGGTGCGCGTCCCCGGCCTGGCCGGCACCACGATCCAGCTGCGCTACGGCGGGTTCTCGGACTTCCAGAGCAACGACGAGCGCCGGGGCGAGCTGGACGTCTACGCCGTGCTCCGCCATCCCTTGCTGGGCAAGGACTGCAGCATCGGCACCGCGGCGAAGCCGTTGCACACCGTCGTCCACGACGACCCGGCGATCCCGCCCAAGGTGATTTCCCAGAACCCGGTGACGGCCTACCGCGGCGTCATCGACGCCGACCTGGCGCTGCCGGCGACGCACGGCTGCGGCCCGCTCGGCAGGCTCGTCGACCGGAAGCTGGGCCTGCCGTCGCCGTCCGGCGAGAACACGTTCCAGCAGGCGTCGTACGTGCAGTACAAGCCGCTCTAACGCTTCGGGGTCACCCAGATGGTGATCGTCCCGGTGACCACCGGCCGGCCACGCCGGTCGGAAATGGTCACCGGGACCGGGAGCTCGAACCCCTCGTCGCCGAACTCCGGCAGTTCGGGCAGCGACGCCACCGCGCGCAGGCCCGTCTCGGCCTTCGCGACGTACTGGACGTTCATGCCCTTCGGCAGCCAGCGGTGCGTCGGCGGGACCGTCGCCTCGGCGAGCATGCCCATCGCGATCTCGGCGAGGTTGCAGGCCGCGATCGCGTGGAACGTGCGGATGTGGTTGTGCACACCCCACCACTTCGGGGCGCTCACCTCGCAGTGGCCGGGACGCAGTTCGCGCACCGACGGCAGCACCGTGCCGAAGTAGGGCACACGCAGGCACATCGCGGCGCTGAACAGCCGTTTCCCGCCCGGCTTGCCGGCCAGCTTGCGCCACATCGCGAACGTCGGCGTCTCGGTCATGCGTCTCCCTCGGCTTGCCTACTGGCGAGTAGCCAACCAGGCGCCCGGCCGGGGCGCAAACCGCCGCATATAGTCGGCCCGTGGCAAATCGGCTGTTCCTCCTCCGCCACGGCCAGACCGAATGGTCGGTCGACGGGCGGCACACCGGGCGCACGGACATCCCGCTGACCCCGGCGGGCGAAGGCCAGGCCCTCGCGGCGGGTGGCACCCTCCGGAGCCTGCTCGGCGGGCCGTCGCTGGTGCTCTCGAGCCCGCGCAAGCGCGCGCTGCGGACGGCCGCGCTGGCCGGCCTGCGCGTCGACGAAGTCACCGAGGACCTCGCCGAGTGGGACTACGGCGACTACGAAGGCATCACCACGCCCCAGATCCGCGAAACCGTGCCGGGCTGGACGGTCTGGACGCACCCCGTGCCCGGCGGGGAAAGCGTCGAACAGGTCAGCGCCCGCGCGGACCGCGTGCTCGCGCGAGCACGGCGCGACATCGAGGCCGGCGACGTGATCCTGGTCGGTCACGGGCACTTCAGCCGGGTCATGGTGGCCCGCTGGCTGGACCTGCCCGCCACGTCCGGCGTCCACTTCGGACTGGACGCCGCCGGCATCGCGGTGCTCGGCGACGAGCGCGGCGAACCGCAGATCGAACACCTCAACCTGCCGCCATCGCTGGAGGACTGACGTGCCCGACGACCGCATCCGCCGCATCCGGCCCGAGGACGTCGAGGCCGCCGTCGCCCTGGCGTACGCCCTCGCGGAGTACGAGCGCGCGCCGGACGAGTGTCACCTGACGGCGTCCCAGCTGCACGAGGCCCTGTTCGGCGAGGCACCCAAGCTGTTCGGCCACGTGGCCGAAGTGGACGGCGAGATCGCCGGCTTCACGGTCTGGTTCCTGAACTTCTCGACCTGGCGCGGGGTGCACGGCATCTACCTGGAGGACCTGTTCGTCCTGCCCGCCCACCGCGGCTCGGGCCTGGGCAAGGCCCTGCTGGCGGCGCTCGCGGCGGAGTGCGTCGCGAACGGCTACGGCCGGCTGGAGTGGTCGGTCCTGGACTGGAACCCGGCCACGGAGTTCTACAAGGCCCTCGGCGCGGTCCCGATGGACGAATGGACGGTCAACCGCCTCACGGACGCGCCCCTCCACACCCTCGCCGCCCAAGCCTGACGCCCGCACCCCCTGACCCAAAGCCGTGAAGGCCTCCTTACCGGCCCTTACAGCCGGGAAGGAGGCCTTCACGGCTTCTCGGCAGCGGCAGCCCGGGGGTCAGTCTTCGTCTTGGCCTTCGCGCTCCGCGCGCCGGCCGGCGAGGCCGCCTCGCTCGGCGGCTTCCGTCTCCGTCTCGCCCTCGCGCAGGCCCAGGGCCCAGGCGCGGGACGGGGCCCGGAACAGCAGCACCAGCGTCGCGATGCCGAACAGGGCGATCGGCACGCCCCAGGCCGGCTCGCCGGACGGGCCGAGCAGGTACCAGCCGAGGCCGACCACGATCAGCGCGATCACCACGCCCGGCGAGCGCGCCCACGTCTGGCCGAGGACCAGCCCGGCCGACGCGGCGAGGAACGCCAGCGCCACCACGATGAACGTGCCGGACTCGACGTAGACGTTGTTGCCCGGCTGCGCCGGTGACCCCAGGCCGTTGACCAGCACGACCACCCCGAACACCAGCAGCGCCAGCGACGGCACCGCGGTGACCACGCCGGCCAGCCGGACCTCACGGGGAGCGGGCGAGAGCTTCACAGCGGGGACCTTCCAGAGGTGATTGCCGAGGTGCTTTGCGTGAGCACAGTGGACTCCACCAGGGCGAGTCACCGTGCGTGAGCTGATTCGATCGTATGCCACCCGGTCGGCCGTTTTCGCAGGACCGCCCGGGCGCTGAGAATTCAGGTGTCGTCGATGAGCGGGCGGTCGGCCCGGGTGCACTTGTCACGACGAGCGGACACTCGCCACGTGAAGGAGGGCCGCCCGCCACAGGGTTACCGGTGCTGTTCGAATGGGTCGCCGCGACCGGTGCTTCCGGTCACCTTGGGCCGTCGAGAGGTTCTCGGGGCGGTGAGCGTCACCTACCCTGCGGTAGTGCGCGCAATCCTCGTCGTGAACCCCCAGGCCACCTCGACCACCGCCGGTGGCCGGGACGTCCTGGCGCACGCCCTCGCCAGCCAGGTCAAGCTCGACGTGGTCGAGACGGACTACCGCGGCCACGCGATGGCCGTGGCGCGCTCGGCCGCGCGCGACGGCATCGACCTGGTCGTGGCCCACGGCGGCGACGGCACGGTCAACGAGGTCGTCAACGGCCTGCTGGCCGACGCCGACGGTGATCCCACCCAGATCGGGCGCGTTCCCGCCCTGGGTGTCGTGCCCGGCGGCTCGGCCAACGTGTTCGCCCGCGCCCTCGGCATTTCGGCCGATCCCGTCGAGGCCACCCACCAGCTGCTCAACGCACTGGAGAACGACCGCTCCCGCCGGGTCGGGCTCGGCCTGGCCGACGGGCACTGGTTCACCTTCAACTCCGGCCTCGGCTGGGACGCCGACGTCGTCGGCCGGGTCGCCAAGCGCCGGGGCAAGCAGACGACCGCGGGCCTCTACATGAGAGCCGCGATCCGCTCCTACTTCCGGCCGCCGCTGGGCCGGCCGGCCCTCACGATCCGCATCCCGGGTGCGGAACCCGCCGAAGCGCTGACCGCTTTCGTGTCCAACACCGATCCGTGGAGCTACCTGGGCGAGCGTCCGGTCCACCTCAACCCGGGTTGCTCGTTCGAGACGGGATTGGGTCTGTTCGCGTTGAACGGTCTGGGGTTGCCCACGGTGTTCAAGCATGTACGCCGTGCTTTGGCTACGAAGAGCAACCAAAAGGGCAAACGTCTCGTGCGTCACGACGACCTGCCGATGATCCGCATCGACGCAGCTGAACCGGTAAACTTCCAGGTGGACGGCGACCTCGTCGGCCAGCGGACCAGAGTCGAGTTCTTCAGCGTCCCGGATGCACTCACAGTGATCGTGTGACGACCGGACCGCTGATCGCCTGCGGCAAAGTGCAACCTGCCGTTCGTCGACACAGAAGCTCCACTCACCGCATCAGCCTTCCCTTCGGGTGGCTGTTTCGGAGAGAAACCGCAGGTCAGACGTGTCGCTCAGCCGGGTGAGCTGACTCACCGATCTTCAAGAAACACTTGTCGAACGCAGTGCTTCGTGAAAGCATTCACAAGCACCCAAGAACACGACCGCCATGACGACTGTGGCGCGGCTCTCTCCCGCGCCATATGAAGGAGCTCACGAACATGGACTGGCGCCACGACGCGGCCTGCCGAGACGAGGACCCCGAGCTGTTCTTCCCGGTGGGAACCAGCGGTCCTGCTCTGTCGCAGGTAGCTCAGGCGAAGGCCGTGTGCCACCGCTGCACCGTCGCTTCCGACTGCTTGGCCTGGGCTCTGGCCAGCGGTCAGGACGCCGGCGTGTGGGGCGGCATGAGCGAGGACGAGCGACGCGCAGTCAAGCGCCGCCGCACGCACATCGGCACGCGTACCAACGCCTGACGTACAAGTAAAGCTACACCTGAGCACCGTAGGCAATTCGCCCGGGCTGGCACTGTTGTGTCCAGGCCCTCTGGGGTGATACCTACCCAGCTCAAGTTTAACAAGTGAGTCGAAACCACCTGGCGACGGGTGTGCTGAAACCTCACCAGGACTTCAAGTCCTCCCGCGAGACGCTGAACGGCCCGGCACCTGCACCCAGGTGCCGGGCCTTCATCGTGTCCGGAGTACCCCGGCGTTGATCAAGTCCAAACGCGACGGGTCTACAAGCGCCGCGAAAGGGGGATCCGCAGCGCGGCTTCCGTCCCGGTCACCCGGGTCGACGACTCCTCCACGCGCACCTTCCGCAGGGAAAGCGAGCCGCGCAGCTCCGACTCCACCAGGGTCCGGACGATCTGCAGGCCCAGGCCGTCGGACCGCTCCAGCGAGAACCCCGACGGCAGGCCGCGGCCGTTGTCGCGGATGACGACGTCCAGCCAGCGCGCCGAACGTTCGACGATCAGCTCGACCTTGCCCGACCGGCCGGCCGGGAAGGCGTGCTCGATCGCGTTCTGCACCAGCTCGGCCAGCACCATCACCAGCGGCGTCGCGATCTCCGCGACCACCACCCCGAACGAGCCCTTGCGCGACAGCCCGACCTGCGACTCCGCCGTGGCGACCTCGCCGACCATCGGCAGCACGTTGTCGAGCAGCTTGTCGAGGTCGACGCGCTCGTCGACCGAGATCGACAGCGCCTCGTGGACCAGCGCGATCGACGTCACGCGCCGCACCGACTCGGCGAGCGCGAGCCGCGCCTCCTCCGACGACGTCCGCCGGGACTGCAGGCGCAGCAATGCCGCCACCGTCTGCAGGTTGTTCTTCACCCGGTGGTGGATCTCGCGGATCGTCGCGTCCTTCGACAGCAGCGCGCGGTCACGCCGTTTCACCTCGGTGACGTCGCGGACGAGCACCAGGGCACCCGCCGCCTGCCCGGCCGGGCGCAACGGCAGCGCCCGGAACAGCACCACGGCGCCGCGCCGCGAATCGGCCTCGGTGCGGCTCGACGGCTTCCCGTCGAGGGCTTCGATGATCCGGTGCGACACCTCGGTCGCGTCGAACGGGTCGCGGATCAGGGAGCGCGTCAGCGGCGCCAGGCGCGTGCCGACCAGGTCGGACTCGTGCCCCATCCGGTGGTAGGCGGACAGGCCGTTCGGGCTGGCGAACACGACCGTGCCGCTCGAGTCGAGGCGGATCAGGCCGTCACCCACCCGCGGCGACGTGTGGGTGTCGGTGGCGTTGGTGCCGCTCGGCGGGAACGTGCCGTCGACGATCATCTGGCACAGGTCGCCGGCGCTGCCCAGGTACGCGATCTCCAGCGGCGACGGCACCCGCGGCGCGGCCAGGTTCGTCTCGCGGCTCATCACGGCGACGACGTCGTCGTGGAAGCGCACGGGGATCGCCTCGCGGCGCATCGGCAGGTCGCGGTACCAGTGCGGGTCCTCTTCGCGGCAGATCCGCACCTCGCGCATGGCCTTCGCCAGCTGCGGGTGCTCCTGGACCGTGAACCGCGTGCCGACGACGTCCTCGGGGTGCGCGGTCGGCGCGGTCGTCGGGCGGGCGTGCGCGACGCAGACGAAGTCACCGCCGTCGGGCTGCAGCTCCTCGCTCACCGGGACCCAGAGCAGGAAGTCCGCGAAGGACAGGTCGGCCAGCAGCTGCCATTCGGCGACGACGGTCTGGAGGTGGTCCGCCGCCTCCCCGGGCAGTCCGGTGTTGTCGGCGAGCAGTTCGGCGAGCGTCGACACCGTTACTCGACCGTCCCGAGGACGTCGCCCTGTTGGACGCGGTCACCCTTCGCCACGGCGAGGCTGGTCAGCGTGCCCGCCTTTTCGCTCACCGCGGGCAGCTCCATCTTCATCGACTCCAGGATCACCACGGTGTCGCCGGCGGCCAGCGCGGCGCCCGGCTCCGCGACGACCTGGAGCACGGTGCCGACCATTTCGGCCCTGATCTCGGCCATCGACACCCTCCTCGCGCTTCGCCCGGACCACCCCATCCAACCAGAACCACGCACCATGACACACTTGAGAGGTTGACCCCAGCCCGGCAGGCGCCAGCGCCGCGGCCGTGGCCACTTTTCACGACGAGGAGTAATCATGTCGAAGCGCGCCCGCAAGCGTCGCAGCCGGAAGAAGAACAGCGCGAACCACGGCGGTAAGCCCAACTCCTGAATCCCGGCGTCGGCACGCAAAAGGCCCCCGCACTCTCGCGCGGGGGCCTTCGTCGTGCTCGGGCGCTACTCTGAGCGCTGCTCGATGCTGATCTCGGTGCGCTCGACCGTCACCCCGCCGCGGGACGCGACGGTCTGGCGGATCGACGCGCGCAGCCGGGTCTTCAGCTCGTCCGGGGCCAGATCTCCCCCGCACTTGCGGTGCAGCAGCTGCTTGATGTGCTCGTCGATGCCGTACTCCTCGAGGCACGGCGGGCAGTCGTCGATGTGCTGGCGGAGCGCGGCGTCCCGCTCCGGGCTGCACTCGCGGTCGAGGAGCAGGTAGATGTCGGCGAGCGCCTCTTCGCAGCGGACCTTGTCGGACGCGCCTTCGCACATGTCGTTCATCGCCCGGCCACCTCTTCCTTGGCTCCCCGGATGAACCCGCGCTCGCGAGCGACGTCGGCGAGCAGGTCACGCAGCTGGGCGCGCCCGCGGTGCAGGCGGGACATCACGGTGCCGATGGGGGTGTCCATGATCTCGGCGATCTCCTTGTAGGCGAAGCCCTCGACGTCGGCCAGGTAGACGGCCAGCCGGAACTCCTCGGGCAGCTTCTGCAGGGCGGCCTTGACGTCGGTGTCGGGCAGGTTGTCCATCGCCTCGACCTCGGCCGACCGCAGCCCGCTCGAGGTGTGGGCCTCGGCCTTGGCGATCTGCCAGTCCGTGATCTCCTCGGTGGGCTGCTGGACCGGCTGCCGCTGCCGCTTGCGGTAGCCGTTGATGTAGGTGTTGGTCAGGATGCGGTACATCCAGGCCTTGAGGTTCGTGCCGGCCTTGAACGACGCGAAGGCGGCGTACGCCTTCAGGTAGGTCTCCTGGACCAGGTCCTCGGCGTCGGCGGGGTTGCGGGTCATCCGCATCGCGGCCGAGTACAGCTGGTCGAGCAGGGGCATGGCGTCCCGTTCGAAGCGCTCCGCGCGCTCCGCCTCGGTCGCTTCTTCCGGCGCTGAGTTCTGCGTGCTCGGCAAACCGTTCCCTTCCCGCTCGGCGTCGATGCGCGTGTACGCATACGGCGACGTCGAGTTTACGCGGGGGCCGGGCACGCCGCGGGTCGCCGGTGCCTCAGGGCGGCGGCTGCTGCGAGAGCGCGTGGTGGCGAGGGTTGTGGTCACGTCCGGTACAACCGATCGGACTACGCGGGCATTCCCTAGACTTCCGTGCCATGGCTGGCAAGGGCACCCCGGCGACCGCGCTCCTGACGAAGCAGAAGGTGGCGCACACGCTGCACGCGTACGACCACGACCCGCGCGCGGAGTCGTACGGCCTGGAGGCGGTGGAGGCCCTCGGCCTGGACCGCGCCCGGGTGTTCAAGACCCTGGTCGCGGACGTCGACGGCCGGTTGACGGTGGGCGTGGTCCCGGTCACCGGCCAGCTGGACCTGAAGGGCCTGGCGGCCGCCGCGGGCGGCAAGAAGGCGAAGATGGCGGACCCGGCGGCAGCCCAGCGGGCCACGGGGTACGTGCTGGGCGGGATTTCACCGTTGGGCCACCGAAGCCGGCTTCCGGTGATGATCGACGCCTCCGCGGAGAAGTTCGACACGGTGTTCTGCTCGGCCGGCCGGCGGGGGCTGGAAGTGGAGCTGGCACCGGGCGACCTGATCCGGCTGACCGGCGCGGTGGTGGCCCCGATCGCGGCCTGACCTGCACAAATGCGATCACGCCCGCCGCCGGGCAGCCCCCACCCGTCCCGGGGGGCGGCCCCTGTCCAGCGTATCCGGATTCGGCGCGCGAAAGGCCTCGTCGGCAAATCTGTGGACAGCCGAGGGCGTTGTGGACAACTCGGCTCTCAGGTGAGCAGCGCGCGTTCCCAGGTCTCGTGGTGCCGTTCGAGGTGGTCGGCCTGGGCCTGCCAGTCGTCGCCGTGGCCTTCGTTCCAGAGCGTCGTCCAGGGTTCGGTCCCGGCCTCGGCCTGAACGGCCAGGAAGTCGCGCATCGAGCGGGTGCGCGGGGCGAGCAGGCGCAGCAGTTCGCGACGTTGCCGTTCGTCCAGGCCGTAGGCGTCGATCAGCAGCCGCAGGCGGGCGGCCTGGGTCGGCAGCACCCTTTCCGGGAGCAGCGCGAAGGTCTGCGCGGTGTACGCGAGGTCCCACAGCCGGGTGCCGGGCGCCGCGGTGTCCCAGTCGATGAACGCCCAGCGCGGCCCGTCCACCACGAGGTTCCACGGCGCGAGGTCGTGGTGGGCGATGATCTCGGCTCCGTCCGCGGGGATCAGCACCTGCCACGATGCCCCCGGCGGCGGCACGAAACCGGCGACCGCGTCGTGGAAGTCCCGGACCAGGCGGCCGACCGCGATCATCGTCGCATCGGGTTCCAGCAGGTCGGTCCGGCCGGGCCAGGTCACCTCGCCGGAGATGAACTCGAGGACCTCCCGGCCGCGCTCGTCCAGGCCCAGCGGCCGGGGCGCGCCGCGGAAGCCCACCGAGTGCAGGTGCGCGAGCAGGGCGTGCACGGACGGCGTCCACGAACCCGCGGGCCGGCGCACGGTGTCGCCGACCCGGACGACACCGGCGTTCATGTTCCCGCCGGTCAGCGGAATTTCCTCCACGAGAACGCGCTCAGGCCAGCGGGCGCAGCACCCGGGACAGCCACTCCGTCGCCGCCCGGGAGATCGCTTCCAGGTCCTTGCCCAGGCTGTGGTCGCCGTCCACCAGGACCAGCTCCTGGTGCGGGCCCGGCTTCGGACGGCCGAACGGGTCGCGCTCCCCCTGGATCACCAGCGTCGGCACCTCCACCGCGTCGAACTCCGGCTGCCGGGTCTTCTCCGGGCGGCCCGGCGGGTGCTCGGGGAAGGCCAGGCACAGCACCGCCACCGCCTGCCCGGCGGACGCCGTCCGGCAGGCCACGCGGGCCCCCGACGAGCGGCCGCCGAAGACGAACGGGAGGCCGTCGAAGCGCTCCGACAGCTCGTCGGCGATCGTCAGCCAGGCCGCGTCCAGCTGGTTCGCCGGGGCCGGGGCGCGACGGCCCGCCACCCGGTACGGCTGCTCGACCAGCGCCACGTGCACCCCGGCCGCGGTCGCCGCGCGCGTCACCGCGACCAGGTCCTTCGCGCCGATGCCGCCACCCGCGCCGTGGCCCAGCATCAGCACGGCCACGCCTTCCTCGGCGCAGTGCAGGTAGACCCGGGCCGGGCCGTACGCGGTCTCGATCGGCAGGGCCGTCATGACTTCGGCGGATCGAACAGAGCGGCTTCGTGCTGCGGGTCGACGCGGTCCAGCAGCTCCGGGCCGTTGTTGCGGACGTTGTTGACCTGGCTCGACACCGGCCGCAGCTCCAGCGACGCGACGATGTCGTCGGGCGTGGGCACCAGCAGGTCGGTGACGTCGTCGCGGTCCGGATCCAACCAGCCGTCCCAGTGGGACCGGGGCACGATCAGCGGCATCCGGTGGTGGATGTCGGTGAGCTGCCCGGCGGCGTCGGTCGTGATGATCGAGAACGTGATCAGCGGGGACGCGTCCTTGTCGTCCTTCGGGTGCCAGCTCTCCCAGATCCCGCCGAACGAGAGCGACTCGTCGCCGGGGCCGGTCATGTAGAACGGCTCCTTCTCCTTGCCGGTGCGGCGCCACTCGAACCAGCCGTCGGCGGGCACCAGGCAGCGGCGGGACACCAGCGCGCGGCGGAAGGCCGGCTTCTCGGCGGCCGTCTCGGCGCGGGTGTTGATCATCCGCGAGCCGACGGACGGGTCCTTGGCCCAGAACGGCACCAGGCCCCACTTCATCAGCCGCAGCGAGCGCTCGGCGGGCTCGTCCTCGAGGACCTGACCCTCGTCGTCACGCGGGTGCCGCTGCACGACGGTGACCACGTTCTTCGTCGGCGCGACGTTGTGGTCGATCCGGGCGCGGCCTTCGGTGAGGTCGATCGCCTCGAACTCCTCGATCAGTTTCGCCGGGTCCTTCGTGGCGGCGTAGCGGCCGCACATCGCCAACCTCCTCGTACCGGATGGGACGCCATCGTTACACGCAGGCCAGGGCCCTGGCGAGCGGCATGGGATCATTCGGGTGGCACCGGTGCACAGGAGGCGGACGGTTTGGCGCGGAACGACTGGAGCAAGCTGGACGAGTCCGACGTCCGCGTACGCCCCGGCAAGGGCACCCGCCCCCGCAGCAAGCGCCGTCCCGAGCACGCCGACGCCGTCTCCGCGATGGTCATCGGCAAGGACCGCGGCCGCTGGACCTGCGCGATCGACGCCGACCCCGGCCAGGTGATCACCGCGATGCGGGCCCGCGAGATGGGCCGGACGCCGGTGGTGGTCGGCGACCGGGTCGGCATCGTCGGCGACGTCTCGGGCAAGCCGGACACCCTCGCCCGGATCATCCGCGTCGACGACCGCAGCAGCTCCCTGCTGCGCACGGCCGACGACACCGACCCGTTCGAGCGGCTGGTCGTCGCGAACGCCGAACGGCTGCTGATCGTCACCGCGCTCGCCGACCCGCCGCCGCGGACCGGGTTCATCGACCGCTGCATCGTCGCCTGCTACGCGGGCGGCGTCGAGCCGGTGCTGTGCCTGACGAAGGCCGACCTGGCCAGCCCCGACGAGCTCCTGGCGGGCTACGCGGGCCTCGACATCCCGGCGATCGTCTCCCGGTACGACGAAACGCCCGAAGGTCTCGCCGAGATGCTCAAGGACCGCGTGACCGCTCTGGTCGGGCACTCCGGCGTCGGCAAGTCCACGCTGGTCAACCGCCTGGTGCCGGACGCCGACCTGGCGGTCGGCGTGGTGAGCGGGGTCGGGAAGGGGCGGCACACGTCCGTCGCCGCGGTGGCGCTGCCGCTGCCCGACGGCGGCTGGGTGATCGACACCCCCGGCGTCCGGTCGTTCGGGCTGGCGCACGTCACGGCGGACGACATCGTCGACGCCTTCGAGGAGTTCGCCGCAGCCGCCGAGGAGTGCCCGTCGGGCTGCGGGCACCTGGGCCCGCCGGAGGACCCGGACTGCGCGCTCGACGACGTCGTCACCGAGGGCCGCGCGGGCGCCGAGCGCCTCGGGTCGCTGCGGCGGCTGCTGGCGTCACGCGGCGGCCTCGATGTGACCCGCCCCACCGAGGACTGAGACAACCGGAACCGGCGCGGCGCCGTCATCGTCACATCGGTAACCAATCACCCGATCAGGCGATATGCCGAGCGGAAGATCCGACTCTGAGGGGATTCGAATGCGCAAGACCACCCTGGTCGCCGCGGGCGCCGCGCTGGTGCTCACGCTGACCGCGTGCAGCGGCAACGCCGCCACCGGCACGGCCCAGCCCGCCGGTGCGAACGGCCAGTCGCAGGCGGACGGCGGCAGCGGCCTCGCCTCGCCGTTCACCGACGCCATCAAGCTCGCGTCGGCGTCGAAGCAGGGCACCGAGAAGTCCAAGTCCGCGAAGTTCACCATGGAGAGCTCGGTCGGCGGCCAGTCGATGACCGCCTCGGGCGCGATGAGCTTCGACGGCGCGAACACCAAGATGTCGATGACGTCGAGCGCGGCCGGCCAGGAGACCGAGATCCGCATCCTCGACGGCGCGTTCTACATCAAGATGCCGGCCGAGCAGGCCAAGCAGCTCGGTTCGGGCAAGCAGTGGATCAAGTTCGCGCCGGGCGGCGACGACCCGTTTTCGCAGATGCTGGGGAGCAGCTCGCAGTCCGCGGAGCAGAGCGACCCTAGCAAGATCCTCGACCAGGTCTCGAAGACCGGCCGGATCGTCTCGTCGGACCAGACCGAGCTGAACGGCCAGAAGGTCAACCACTACGTCGTCGAGATGGACGTCGCCAAGTCGGTCGACGAGTTCACGAAGTCGATGCCGGAGGCCACCCGCGCGAAGGTCGCGGAGACGCTCAAGGGCAAGGACGTCAAGATCCCGGCCGAGTTTTGGCTCGACAAGGACAACCTGCCGGTACAGGTCACGATGGACCAGGGCCCGCTGATGCAGGCCATGGGCGTGCCCGGCGCGGACAGCTCGAAGTTCACGATGAAGTACACCGACTGGGGCACCCAGGTCGACGTCGTGGCCCCGCCCGCCGACCAGGTGGCCGACCTCGGCGAGCTGCTCAAGGGCGGCCGCTGACAGCGACTGTGCGTAGCAGCGGCTCCCCCGAACGGGTTCGGGGGAGCCGCTGTGTTTTTGTGGGCGCATGCGCAAAGCCGCCGTCGTGCTGCTGCTCGCCCTGCTCGCCGGCGCGTGCGACAGCTCCGCTTCACCTCCGCCCGCGTTCACCGACGCGCGGGCTTTGGCCGACGCCGCCACGGCGGCCACCACGAGCGGCGGGTCGGCGAAGTTCGCCACGGACGTCGCCGTCGGCTCGGTCCGGTCGAAGGGCCAGGGCCAGGCGCGGTTCGGCGCCGGCGGGACGTCCCAGGTGATGACGACCGACTTCATCGGCGAGCCGATGGAGCTGCGGCTGGTGGCCGGGAAGCTGTACGCGAAGGTGCCGGAGGGCTCACGCGACCAGGTCGGCGCCGGGAAGCCGTGGGCCGAGGTGGCCCCGGACGGCACGGACCCGTTCTCCCAGGTGCTCGGCGGCAGCCTCGGGCAGCTGGCGGCGCAGAACGACCCGGCGCACACGCTCGGCGAGGTGCGGACGGCGGGCACGATCATCTCGGCCGAGCGCACCGACCTCGGCGGCACGGCCGCGGAGCACTACCGCGTCGACCTCGACCTGGCGAAGCTCGGCGCCGACCTGCCCGCAGGCCTGTCCGCGGACGAGGTAGGGCAGCTGGGCGGCAAGTTCCCGGTCGAGCTCTGGCTCGACGACGCGCACCGGCCGCTGCAGATCGTCCTCGACCTTTCGCCGATCCTCGCGGGCTCGGGCGCGAAGATCACCACCCGCTACACGGAGTGGGGCGGCCCGGTCGACGTCCAGGCCCCGTCGCCGGATCAGGTGGGGAAGCTCACGGGCTAGTCACACTCCCGGGCGCCGTCTCGTCCAGGCCCTGACGAGAGGAGTCAGGGACATGCGGGTGATGGTGATCGGGGCGACGGGTGTGCTGGG